>NZ_CALRZC010000003.1:0-94957 GCF_943372545.1 Variovorax sp. YR752
CTTCGAGCGCACGCCCGGCGCGCTGCGCCCACAGCGGCTGGCGTCCCGCGATCGCGAGCATCGCACCCCAGGCGAACACGAACACATGCAGCATCACCCACAGCGGGCGCCAAGCCGCGACCTGCGCGCTCGCTGCGCCCAAGCCGTGCAGGCTTGCGGCAGCGATGGCGCCGGCCGCTGCGTAGCTCGCCAGGCGGCCGAGGTGAAAGGCGACCGGCGCGATGGCGTGCGTGGCCTGCGAGGGCCCGCCCGCCGGCACGATGCGGATCACCGCGGACGACACCGCGCCGCACATCGCCACGCAATGCGGCCCGCCCGCGAGCCCCATGAGCAAAGCAGCGCCAGCGAGTGCGGGTGAATCCATCAGGTCAGACGACGCGCGAGAAGCGCGTGCGCGTCGCGGCGCAGTAGCGGTCGAACACCATCGCCACCGCGCGCACGAGGAACCAGCCGGCGTCGGTGACTTCGATGGCGCGCGCCGACAGGCACACCAGCCCCTGCTCGGCCATCGGCGCCAGCGCGGCGCGCTCGGGGGCGAAGTAGTCGGCGAAGGCAATGCCGTGCGCAGCCTCGACGGCGTCGAAGTCGACGCGGCCGCGGCACATCAGCGCCATGATGACGTCGCGGCGCAGCACGTCGTCGTCCGACAGCGCGAGGCCCTTGACCACGGGCAGCCGGCCCTGGTCGAGCAGCGCGTAATAGTCTTCGAGCGTCTTCGCGTTCTGGCTGTAGGTCGCGCCCACGCGGCCGATGGCCGACACGCCGAGCGCGACGAGGTCGCCGTCGGGCTGGGTGCTGTAGCCCTGGAAGTCGCGGTGCAGCCGTCCTTCGCGCTTGGCCACGGCCAGCGGGTCGTCGGGCAGCGCGAAGTGGTCCATGCCGATGCAGACGTAGCCAGCCTCGGTGAGCGCGGCAATCGCGCGACCGAGCATGCGCACGCGCGTGGGCGCATCGGGCAACTCGTCGGCCGCAATGCGCCGTTGTGGCTTGAAACGCTCCGGCAGGTGGGCGTAGGCATACAGCGCGATGCGGTCGGGCCGCAGTTCGCGGATCTGCGCGAGGGTGCGTTCGAACGAGGCGTCGTTCTGGCGCGGCAGGCCGTAGATCAGGTCGACGTTGATCGAGCGAAAGCCCAGCGCGCGCGCCGTGTCCATCAGCGCGAAGACTTGCTCCACCGGCTGGATGCGGTGCACGGCTTGCTGCACGGCGGGGTCGAAGTCCTGCACGCCGAAGCTCAGGCGGTTGAAGCCGAGCGCAGCCAGTGCCGCGAGGCGCTGTGCATCGACAGTGCGCGGATCGATCTCGATCGAGTGCTCGCCGCCCGGCACGAAGGCGAACGCACGGCGCAGCATCGCGACCAGCTCACCAAGTTCTTCGTCGTCCAGGAAGGTCGGCGTGCCACCGCCCAGGTGCAGCTGGCCGACGGGCGCATCGGGCCCCAGCTGCGCGACCTGCAGCGCCACTTCGCGCGCGAGGTAGCCAAGGTACTCGCGCCCGCGCTCGCGGTGCTTGGTGACGACCTTGTTGCAGGCGCAGTAGTAGCACAGCGATTCGCAGAACGGGATGTGCACGTACAGCGACAGCGGCTCGCCGGCCGTGTCCGCATCGCGCCGTTGGTGCAGCGCCTGCGCGTAGTCACCGGCGCCGAAGCTGTCGACGAAACGGTCGGCCGTGGGGTACGAGGTGTAGCGCGGGCCGGGCACGTCGAAGCGGCGCAGCAGCTCGACGGGCAGCACGGACGGGGTCTCGGGAACACACGCGAGAGGAAGCGTCATGAAGCAGTCTCTTTCTCGGACGGCAGCGCCAGCAGCGTGGTGCACGCGCTCGAGGCCGCCGCCATCAGCCAGAACACGAAGAAGGACACGGTGTAGATGCCCTGGCGCGACAGGCTCAGTGCGTCCGCACCGCAGTAGGTGTGGACCGGATCGATCATCGCGAACACCAGCACCTCCATGCCGCAGGCGACGAGGAACGACGGCCACAGGATGCCGGCGACCCGGCGCATGGCACTCACTGCGCGCCCCGCTTGGGCACCGGCACGTCGCCCTCGGGCGTCGCCGCATGGTTGCGCCCGGCCTGCGCCGGCATGAGTTTCTTGTCGGCCAGTGTGCGGTTGATCTCGATGCCTTCGCGGTAGTAGTCCTCCGACACCAGCACCTCGGGCGTGCGCAGCGCCAGCCAGACGGTCGCGATGCTCGCGAGCACCACGGCCGCGGGCCCCGCAATCACCAGCCAGACCAGCGGGTAGCGCCACCAGGGGCCGGAGGTCGCGGGCTCGTTCATCGGCAGGGCGTCGTTCATGGGAAGACCTTTCAGCGCGGCACCAGGAAGACCGCTTTTTCGGAAACCTGCGCCGCGCCATCCGCCTCGCGGATGTCGAAGTGCACCGTGTGCGAACCGGCCGGCGCGGCGCCGTAAGGCACCTGCAGCCGCACAGCCACCCAGCGCGCCTGCGCGGGCTCGACCTCGATGGCCTCGTCGGGCGACACGCTCAGCCCCTCAATGCCGCGGGCGGCGATGCGGTAGTGCTGCGTACGCTCGGTCGCGTTCATGATCTGCAGCCGGTAGACGTTCTCCAGCCGCCCGCCTTCGACGATGCGCGCCAGCGAGGCGCGGTCGCGCACCACGTCGACCTTCAGCGGCGTGCGCGCGACCAGGCTGGCGAGCAGGCCCGCCACCAGCAACGCGAGCAACGCCGTGTAGATCAATACGCGCGGGCGAAGCACGCGGCGCCAGAGCTGGCGGCGCGACCAGCCGGCCTCCATGCCGTTCTGCGTGTCGTAGCGGATGAGGCGCGGCGCGTAGCCCATCTTGTCCATCACGCTGTCGCAGGCGTCCACGCACAGGCCGCAGCCGATGCATTCGTACTGCAGGCCTTCGCGGATGTCGATGCCGGTGGGGCACACCTGCACGCACAGGCTGCAGTCGATGCAATCGCCCAATGCGGCACTGCGCGGATCGACGGTCTTGCGGCGCGGTGCGCGCGGCTCGCCGCGCTGCGGGTCGTAGCTGACGATGAGCGTGTCGCGGTCGAACATCGCGCTCTGGAAGCGCGCGTAGGGGCACATGTACTTGCACACCTGCTCGCGCATGAAGCCGGCGTTGCCGTACGTGGCAAAGCCGTAGAAGAACACCCAGAACACTTCCCACGAGCCCATCTGCAGCTGCAGCAGGGCCGAGCCCAACTCGCGGATGGGCGTGAAGTAGCCCACGAAGGTGAAGCCGGTCCACAGCGCAATGGCGATCCAGACGCTGTGCTTGAGGGCCTTCTTTCCGAGCTTCTCGACAGAGAGAGCGCCGGCATCGAGGCGGATGCGCGCGCTGCGGTTGCCCTCGATGCGCTGCTCGACCCACAGGAACATCTCGGTGTAGACGGTCTGCGGGCAGGCGTAGCCGCACCACAGGCGGCCGGCCACGGCCGTGAAGAGAAAGAGCGCGAGCGCGCTGACCACCAGCAGGCCCGACAGGTAGATCAGGTCTTGCGGGTACAGCACCAGCCCGAAGATGTAGAAGCGCCGCGCGGCCAGGTCGAACAGCACCATCTGCCGCTCGCCCCATTCGACCCAGGGCATGCCGTAGAACACCAGCTGGGTGAGAAAGACCATGGCCCAGCGCCAGCGCGCGAACAGGCCCTGCACGCTGCGCGGGTAGATCTTCTTCGTCGCCTCGTAGAGACCGACCTCCGGCGCAGCGGCAGGCGTTGCGCTGACGATGGGAATGACGGTCTTGCGCCTCATGGCGTCGCGGCAGGCGGATTGGACATGCCCCACACGTACGAGGCCAGCAGCTTGATCTGCGCCTCGGTCAGGCGGCCGTCCTGCGCGGGCATGGTGCTGTGCTTGCCCTCGTTGATGATCTGCACGATGGCGGCTTCGCCGTAGCCGTGCAGCCAGATGCGGTCGTTCAGGCGCGGCGCGCCCATGGCGGCGTTGCCCACGCCGCCGATGCCGTGGCAGGCCGCGCAGGCGGCGAACTTCGACTTGCCCAGGCCCGCGCGCAGCGAGTCGTGCGGCTCGCCCGACAGGCTCAGCACGTAGTTGGCGACGTTCTTCACGTCGTCGGGCGAGCCGACCATCGCGGCGGCCGGCGGCATGACGCCGGTGCGGCCGTGGGTGATCGATTCGACGATCTTGTCGGGCGTGCCGCCGTGCAGCCAGTCGGCGTCGGTGAGGTTCGGAAAGCCCTTGCTGCCGCGCGCGTCGGAGCCGTGGCACTGCGCGCAGTTGTTCATGAACAGGCGCTCGCCGATGGCATGGGCCTGCGGGTCGCGTGCGGCCTCTTCGATCGACATGGGTGTGTAGCGCGCATACACCGGCTCCAGCGCCTGCGTGGCCTTGGCCACATCGGCCTGGTACTCGCCGCGCGAGCTCCAGTCGTTCGTGCCGCGAAAGCTGCCCAGGCCCGGGAACACGGCCAGGTAGCCGAGCGAGAAGACGATAGTCAGCACGAACAGGCCGACCCACCACAGCGGCAGCGGGTTGTTGGCTTCGCGCAGGTCTTCGTCCCACACGTGGCCGGTGGTGTTGTCGGCGTCCGAGGGCACACGCTTGCGCGCGGTGAGCCACAGCAGCAGCGCGCAGCCGAGGATGCTCAGCAGCGAGGCCACGGCCACGTAGCTGGACCAGAAGTTACTAATGAAATCGCTCATCGCGGTGTGTCCCTTCAGTCCTGCTCGAACGGCAACCGGGCCGCTTCGGCGAAGCGTTGCGTGTTGCGGCGCGCGCAGGCCCAGGCCACGATGCCGATGAAGACGACGAAGCAGGCGATGGTCGCGGCGATGCGCAGGGTGGTGATGTCGGTCATGGGGCGTTGCCTGTTCTTTCTTCTTACTTGAGCGCCAGGCCCAGCGACTGCAGGTAGGCCACGGTGGCGTCCATGTCGGTCTTGCCGGCCACCTCGTCGGCGGCCTTGGCGATCTCTTCGTCGGTGTAGGGCACGCCGACCTTGCGCAGCGCGCGCATGTGGGTGGCGATGCTGCCGCCGTCGACCAGCCCCTTCTCCAGCCACGGGTAGGCCGGCATGTTCGACTCGGGCACGAGGTCGCGCGGGTTGTTCAGGTGGATGCGGTGCCACTCGTCGCTGTAGCGCCCGCCCACGCGGTGCAGGTCGGGGCCGGTGCGCTTGCTGCCCCACTGAAAGGGGTGGTCGTACACGAACTCGCCGGCCACCGAGTAGTGGCCGTAGCGCAGCGTCTCCGAGCGGAACGGGCGGATCATCTGCGAGTGGCAGTTGTAGCAACCCTCGCGCAGGTACACGTCGCGGCCGGCCAGCTGCAGCGGCGTGAGCGGCTTCACGCCCTGCACCGCCTCGGTGGTCGACTTCTGGAAGAACAGCGGCACGATCTCCACGAGGCCGCCGATGGCCACCACCAGCAGGATCAGCACGATCATCAGCAGGTTGTTGGTCTCGACCTTCTCGTGCGTGAAGCCGGTGGCGGCGGGCGCGGGGGTCTTGGTGTCAGGTGCGTTCATCGTGCGTCCTCAGTGGCTTCAGGCGTGGGCGGCGGCAACGGCCGGGATCTCGGCGCGCACCGAGCGGCCGCTGATCACGGTCATCCAGACGTTCCAGGCCATGACCAGCATGCCGCCCAGGTAGAGCACGCCGCCGATCACGCGCACCAGGTAGTAGGGGAAGGTGGCCTTCACGCTCTCGACGAAGGTGTAGGTCAGCGTGCCGTCGGCATTGATCTCGCGCCACATGAGGCCCTGCATCACGCCGGCGATCCACATCGCGGCGATGTACAGCACGATGCCGATGGTGGCCATCCAGAAGTGCAGGTCGATGGCGCGCACGCTGTACATGGCGATGCGGCCGTACATGCGCGGGATCAGGTAGTACAGCGAGCCCATGGTGATGAAGCCCACCCAGCCCAGCGCGCCGGAGTGCACGTGGCCCACGGTCCAGTCGGTGTAGTGGCTCAGGGCATTGACGGTCTTGATGGACATCATCGGACCCTCGAAGGTCGACATGCCGTAGAACGACAACGAGACGATCAAAAAGCGCAGGATCGGGTCGGTGCGCAGCTTGTGCCAGGCGCCCGACAGCGTCATCACGCCGTTGATCATGCCGCCCCAGCTGGGCGCGAGCAGGATGAGCGAGAACACCATGCCCAACGACTGCGTCCAGTCGGGCAGCGCGGTGTAGTGCAGGTGGTGCGGGCCGGCCCACATGTAGGTGAAGATCAGCGCCCAGAAGTGCACGATCGACAGCCGGTACGAGTACACCGGACGCCCCGCCTGCTTGGGGATGTAGTAGTACATCATTCCCAGGAAACCGGCCGTGAGGAAGAAGCCCACGGCGTTGTGGCCGTACCACCACTGCACCATCGCGTCCTGCACGCCGGCGTAGGCCGAGTAGCTCTTCATCCAGCCGGCCGGAATGGCCGCGCTGTTGACGATGTGCAGCAGCGCCACCGCAATGATGAAGGCGCCGTAGAACCAGTTGGCCACGTAGATGTGGCGCACCTTGCGCAGGCCGATGGTGCCGAAGAACACGATGGCGTAGGCCACCCAGACCACGGCGATCAGGATGTCGATGGGCCACTCGAGCTCGGCGTATTCCTTGCCGCTGGTGTAGCCCAGTGGCAGGCTGACGGCCGCGGCAACGATCACCAGCTGCCAGCCCCAGAACACGAACGAGGCCAGTGCCGGTGCGAACAAGCGGACCTGGCAGGTGCGCTGCACCACGTGGAAGCTCGTGGCCATGAGCGCGCAGCCGCCGAACGCGAAGATCACCGCGTTGGTGTGCAGCGGACGCAGGCGGCCGTAGCTGAGCCAGGGAATGCCGAGGTTGAGATCGGGCCAGGTCAGCTGCGAGGCGATGATCACGCCGACCAGCATGCCGACCACCCCCCAGACCACCGACATGAGTGCGAACTGCCGCACGACGGTGTCGTCGTAGATGGCCGCTGGAGGGTGCGTGGTCTGCTGCATCGTGGTACCCGTGAATGTGGTTTGCGGGCAGTGTCTGCCTGCATCGCCGAGGCAGGCTTGATACAGATCAAGCCATCAGTCGTTGTTCAGGATGCGGTCGCCTTCGACCTCGATGTCCTCGAACTGGCCAAGCTCGATGGCCCACCAGAGACCCCCGAGGATCGCGAGCACGAGCACCACCGACAGCGGCACGAGCAGGAACAGCACGTCCATCAGGCCACCGCCGCCTTGCCGGGCCCGGCGAGGCGCGCCGCGTTGAGCACCACCAGCAGCGAGCTCGCGGCCATGCCCAGCCCCGCGAGCCACGGCGGCAGCCAACCCACCACGGCCAGCGGCACGCACACGGCGTTGTAAGCCGCGGCCCAGAACAGGTTCTGGCGCACCACGCGCAGCGTGCGGCGCGCCTGCGCCACGGCCGTGGGAATGGCCTGCAGCGCATCGCCGAGCACGACGAAGTCGGAACGTGCGCGCGACAGCGGCACGGCGTGGCCGAAGGCGAACGAGGCGTTGGCGCGCGCCAGGCTCGGGCCGTCGTTCAAGCCATCGCCGACCATCGCCACCTCGCGCCCGGCCGCCTGCAGCTGCCACAGCACCTCGAGCTTGTCCTCGGGTGCGCAATCGCCCTGCACCGCCGCGATGCCGGCCTGCGCGCCGATGGCACGCGCCGCGTTCTCGCGGTCGCCCGACAGCAGGCGCACCGACAGGCCCTGCGCCTGCAATGCGGCCACGGCTTGCGCCGCATCGGGACGCAGCTCTTCAGCGAGCACGAAGCTGGCGATCCAGCCTTCGTTGTCGCTCAGGTGGATCTGCGCCGCATCGACCTCCAGCGGCGGCACTTCGCAGAACGACGCGGAGCCCAGGCGCACGGGGCGCGCGCCGTGGCCATCGACTGCGTCCCGCCGGTGCAGCAGCGCAGCCACGCCCTGCCCCACCGTCTCGCGCAGCTGCATCGCCGACCAGGCCGGCGGCGCGCGGAACTGCGCCTGCCACGCGTTCACGAGCGCGCGCGCGGCCGGGTGCAACGACAGCGTGCCGAGCGCCGCGCCGATCTCCAGCGCATCGCCGGGGCGCAGGCCCTGGCGGCAGTACACGCGTTCCAGGCGCGGCGTGTCGCCCGTGAGCGTGCCGGTCTTGTCGAACACCACGGTGTCGACGCCGGCCAAGGCTTCGAGCGCCTGCAGGTTCGACGTGAGCACGCCGCCGCGGGCCAGGGTGCCCGCGCTCGCCAGCATCGCGGCGGGCGTGGCGAGCGACAAGGCGCAGGGGCAGGTGACGATCAGCACCGCCACCGCGACCATCAACGCCTTGCCGGGATCGACCGACCACCACAGCGCGCCCGCGCCGAAGGCGCAGACCAGCACGGCGATGAGAAAGGGCCGCGCGATGCGGTCGGCGAGGCGGGCCAGGCGCGGCTTGTCGAGCGCGGCGTTTTCCATGAGCCGCACGATCTGCGCAAAGCGCGTGCCCTCGCCCACCGAGGCGATGCGCACCTGCACCACGGCTGAAAGGTTGTGGCTGCCCGCGAGCACGCGGTCGCCGCAGGGGCGCGGCACGGGGCGCGACTCGCCGGTGAGCAGCGCCTCGTCGGCGGTGGTGTCGCCGTCGATCACCGTGCCGTCGGCCGGAAAGGCCTCGCCGGGTCGCACGCGCACCACGTCGCCCGTCGCAAGCCGGCGCACCGCCACGCGGGTCCACGCACCGTCGGGCCCGAGGCGTTCGACGCCGGCGGGCCGCCGGTGCATCAGCGCCTCGAGCGCGCCGGCCGTGCGGTCGCGCAGCCGCGCCTCGAGCCAGCGGCCGGTGAGCAGGAAGAAGACGAACATCGTCAGCGAATCGAAGTAGACCTCGTGTCCCAGCGGCCCCGTGGGGTCGAAGGCGGCGGCGGTGCTGACCACGAAGGTGATGACCACGCCGAAGGTCACAGGCAGGTCCATGCCGATGCGCCCGATGCGCAGGTCGCGCCAGGCGCTGCGAAAGAACGGCCCGCACGAGAACAGCACCACGGGCAGGCTGAGCACCCACGAGGCCCAGCGCAGCAGTTGGGCCGCATCGGCCGTCATGTCGCCGGGGCGCGCGACGTAGGCCGGGTAGGCGTACATCATCACCTGCATCATGCAGAAGCCCGCGACCAGCCAGCGCCACAGCGCCATGCGCAGTTCGCGCGTGCGCGTCTCGCGCGCGCTGCGGCTGCCTGCGGGCAGCAAGGGGTAGCCCACGCGCGCGCTGGCCTCGAACCAGCGCGAAGGCCGCGTGGCCGCGGCCGACCACACGACGCGCGCGCGCCGGCTCGCGGCATTCACCTGCACTTCGACCACGCCCGGCACCTGCGCCAGAGCGGCCTCGACGGTGAAAGCGCAGCCCGCGCAGTGCATGCCCTCGACCGCGACATGCGATTCCCAGCGGCCCGTGGCGGCATCCACTTGGCGGCCGAACGCGGCCCACTCGGCGGGATCGTCGAGCAGCTGCCAGGCGTCCGCGCGGGCATCGCCGCTGGCGGACGATGGCAGGGACGGAAACGGCGCGAGCGCGGCGGAAGCTTGCATCGGGGCAGGCTAAGCGCCTTGCCGATGCAAGCGTTTGATCTGCATCAAGGTTCGTGACGGCGGCCGGGGCCGCGCAGGACCTTCAGTCAGCCAGTCAGGCGGGCGTCTTCGCGAGCTCCACCGGCGGCGTGCCGGCCTTGAACATGCTCGCCAGCTGCTGGCGCAGTTCGGGCGTGTCGGTGTGGCCGTGCACGGCCACGGCGTGCTGGACGGCGGCATCGAGCAGTTCGCTTTCGGAATCGGCGCAGAGCGCGACACTGCAGTTCATCGTGCTTGGATACTCGCGGCAGTCGATGTATTGGCGTGACATGGCGGCTCCTTCATGTGTCCTTATGGACGTGCTTCGAAGATCAGGTTGAAGGGCGTTTCGCTGGCGCGGCGGAAGTGCGAGAAGCCGCCCTGCGAGACGACGTCGCGCAGGCGCGCTTCGCCGGCCTGCGCACCCAGGCACAGTCCCACCTCCTGCGAACGCGAGGCCGGCGTGCAGATGAAGCTGGAGGCCGAATAGAACACGCGCCCCACCGGGTTGATGTTGTCCTCCAGCCGGTCGTTGGCAAAGGGCTCGACGATCATCCACGTGCCCTGCGGCTTGAGGGTTTGCCGCACGTGGGCCGCTGCGCCGACCGGGTCGCCCATGTCGTGCAGACAGTCGAAGACGGCGACCAGGTCGTAGTCTTCGCCGGGGAAATCCTTGGCGCTCGCGACCTCGAAGCGCAGGCGCTTTTCATCGTCGACGCCGGCCTTGCGCGCGGTTTCGCGCGCGCGCTCGATCGACGGCGCGTGGTAGTCGAAGCCGACAAAGCTGGATTCGGGATAGGCCTGCGCCATCAGCAGCGTCGAGGCCCCGTGCCCGCAGCCCACGTCGGCCACGCGCGCGCCGCTTTTCAGCAGCGGCTCGATGCCTTCGAGCGCCGGAATCCACTGGCTCACCAGATTGGCTGCGTAACCGGGCCGGAAGAAGCGTTCGGTGCCATGGAACAGGGCCGCGTCGTGCTCGTGCCAGCCGATGCCCAGGCCCGTGCGCATGGCCTGGAGCATCTTGGGAATGACCTTGAACTGCGCCACGGCGATCTGGAACGCACCGGGCACGAAGGCCGGGCTGCCCTCTTCGGCCAGCGCGAAGGCCTGCTCCTCGGTCATCGAGAACAGCTCGCCTTTCGGGTCGTATTCGACGTAGCCGCTGGCGGCCTGGGCCGAGAGCCATTCGCGCAGGTAGCGCGGGTCGGTCTCGGTGCGGCGGGCCAGCGCCTCCACGGTACAGGGGCCTTCGGCCAGCGCCTTGTACAGGCCCAGCTGATCGCCGACGACGACGGTGGCCGCGTGCATCACGGCCCCGAGGTCATGGACGAAGTTACCCATGAAGGCGTTAAGCCGTGTTTCGTCGATGGCCATGTGTATCCCCTTCGTCGGCAGGCGACTTGCGCGGCCCTTGCGTGCCTATACTGAATTCGCGGCAAAGGGCCTGCGAGCATCCTGTCTCTCGATGCATGCGGGCGCCATACGCAGCAATGCGTATGCACCGTGAAAGGCATGCCATGACGCACCTGTCGCGCAACGATTGGGCGAGCGCGCTTCGCCTGCTGGACAAGCTGGAGTCCGGGGATTCACCCGTGCGGCATCGCGGCACTGACGCGCATCACCTGCGCACCACCCGCCGCATCGCCAAGGCGCCGGGCCGGCGCGAATTCCGCCGCGCCGCCCTGCAGGCGGACTACTGCCAGCGCGTGGGGCTGGAGCATGCGATGGCGGTGGCCTTCCTGTACCGGCTGGCCTGCCGCGCCCAGGCGCCATTGCTCGACACGCTGCCCGACGCCCTGCCCGCCGGCCTCACGCCGCGCGAGGGCGATGTCATGCACTGGCTCTCGCAAGGCAAGACCGACGCCGAAATCGCCGCCCTGCTCACGATCAGCCCCCGCACCGTGCACAAGCACCTGGAGCATGTCTACGTGAAGCTGGGCGTCGAGACGCGCACGGCCGCCGTGATGCGCGCGCTCGCCATGGGCCGGCCTCCCTGAAGAAGTGAGACCGGCTCGGCTCCTGCGCGCTATTCGATGCGGAAGACGAACTCCTGCGTCGCCAGCACTTCCGCGTCGCCCGTGGTCTGGCACTCGTAGCGCATCACCGCGGCACGCACGGCCGAGTGGTACACGCGCGGCCCCGACAGGAAGCGCACCTCCTGCACGTGGCCGCCCTTGATGCGCACCTCGGCCTTGACCACGCCGCCGATGCCTTCGTCCATCGCCTTGCGCGGCATCTCGGGCTTGACCTGTCGCGGGCAGGCCACCGCGATGTCGGTGGTGGTCGCCTTCGGCGGGGCCGGCGGCGCGGGAGGCGCCGGCGGTGCGGCCGGCGGCGGTGGCGTGGGCTCGGTGTTCTGCACGGCGGTGATCGCGGGCGCCGAGGTGGCGGGCGGTGTCACGGCCGGCGGCGGCACGTAGGCCGGGCGCGGCGGTGGCGGCGGCTTGGGCGTTTCCTGTCGCACGATCTTCTTCGGCGGCGGGGGCGGCGGTGGTGGGGGCGGCGGTGGCGGCTTGATCTCGCTGATGATGGTCGCGTCCATCGGTTTCTTGATCAGCTCGACCGTCTGGCGCGCGAGCCCCGACACGAGCGCATAGCCCACGCCGACGTGGAACAGCACCATCACGGCGATGCCGACGGGCCCGAAGCGGGACTTGGGGTTGAAATCCTTGCGGGAGCGCTTCATGGGATGAACTGCTCCGCACCCACGATGCCCAGCTTGCTCACGCCCGTGCGCTGCGCCGAGGCCATCACACCGGCCACCACTTCGTACTTGGCGCGGCGGTCGGGCCGCAGGTGCACCTCGGGCTGCACGGCCTGCGCGGCGACCTGCTCGAAGCGCCGTTCCATTTCACTGCGGTCGGTCAGCGGCTCGCCGTTCCACTGCACGACGCTGAGCGCATCGATGTCGATGCGCAGCACCTCGGGCTTGAGGTCGCTGGGCGGCGGGTTGCCGGTGGGCATGTTCAGGTTCACCGAATGCAGCTGGATCGGGATGGTGATGATCAGCATGATCAGCAGCACCAGCATCACGTCGATGAGCGGCGTGGTGTTGATGTCCATCAAGGGCTCGTCGGAGGGCGCGCTGCTGCGCCGCCCCTGCTTTTCTTTTCTTGGCATGGCTTGTCTCGCTGTCTGCTCGTCAGTTGCGCGCGGGCGGCTCGGTGATGAAGCCCACCTTGGCGATCCCGGCCGCCTGGCAGGCGTAGATGATCCGGCCCACCGGCTCATAGTCGGAATGCCAGTCGCCGCGGATGTGCACCTCGGGCTGCGGGTTCAGGGCCGCCACCTTGGTGAGCCGCGCGACCAGCGCGGGCGTGCCCTGCACCGGCGTGTCGTACCAGTAGGTGCGGCCGCTGGCGTCCACCGAGATCACGACGGTCTCGGGCTTGCTCTCGCGCACCTCGTTGCGCTCTTTCGGCACCGCGACGGGCACCGAGTAATTGACCACCGGAATGGTGATGAGGAAGATGATCAGCAGCACCAGCATCACGTCGACCAGCGGCGTGGTGTTGATGGCCGCGATGGCCTGTTCCTCGTCTCCCCCGGAAGCCGGGATGTTCATCGCCATGGCGCAGTCCGCTTGCGTGTGTGCGGGCGTCAGGCGGCGGCGCTGCCGGCCAGGATCACGGAGTGCAGCTCGCCGCTGAACTCGCGCACGTCGTCCATCACGGTGATGTTGCGGCGCAGGAGCCAGTTGTAGCCCAGCACCGCGGGCACGGCCACGGCCAGGCCGATGGCGGTCATGATGAGCGCCTCGCCCACCGGGCCCGCCACCTTGTCGATCGACGCCTGCCCCGCCACGCCGATGGCGGTGAGCGCGTGGTAGATGCCCCAGACCGTGCCGAACAGGCCGACGAACGGCGCCGTCGAACCCACGGTGGCCAGCAGCGACATGCCGTTGCTCAGGCGACGCTGCACGCGCTCGGTGGCGCGGTGGATGCACAGGTCGACGAAGTCGGCGAAGTCGACCTTGCCGCGCAGGCCGTCGTGCTTCTGCGTGGCCTGCATGCCGGCGTCGGCAATGAAGCGGAACGGGCTGCCCTCGGCCAGCCGCGAGGTGCCGGCCTGTACGGTGCCCGCGTTCCAGAACTCGTTGTCGACCGCGCGCGCCTGGCGGCCCATGCGCATCTGCTCGAGCAGCTTGGTGACGATCACGTACCAGCTGCCCATCGACATGATCGCCAGGATGGCGAGCACGGCCTTGGCGACGGCATCGCTCTGCGACCAGAGCGCGCCGACGCCGTAGGGGTTGTCGACCTTGGCGGTGGCGGCATGTGCAGCAGCGGGTGCAGCGGGCTTCTCGGGCACCGCCACCGGCGCCGGTGCGGCGGCAGCACTCGCTGCGGCCTGCGGTGCGGCCGGCGTCTGGGCGCCCGCGAGTTGCGGCGCGCTGCCCAGGCCGAAGGCCAGAACGAAAGGCGCGGCCACCGCCGCCAGCCGTGCAAGGAATGTCTTCGTCATCGTTGTCTTCTCCGAAAAAAATGGATTCGCTTCAGGCGCCGGCGTACCAGCCGCGCGCCTTGTCCCAGACCGCCTGCACGCCGCTGCCGGCGCCTTCCACCACGTGGTAGCGGTCGTAGGGCGCGGCCGTCATGCAGGCGTGGTGCGGCAGCACGCGCACGCGGGCGCCGACGGGCAGCGCGCGGAACATCGCCTCTGCTTCTTCATCACCCTCGCAGGCGATCAGGCCGTGCTCCTGGTGCAGCTCGGCCACGCACAGGCCGGGCAGCGGCACCGTGCCATCGGCCTGGCACACCAGCCCGAAGCCCAGGCCGCTGCGGAACTCAGCCGCCGACTGGTCCTTCGACAGCGCGAGCGCGCCGGCGTCGATCAGCACGCGGCGCGAGCGCGGGTTGTGGCCGATCACGGTGGCCAGCACCGACAGCGCGATGTCTTCCACGCCGCAGATGCCGCGCGCCACCTGGTCGAGGTCGCAGAAGGTGTAGACGCCGGGGCGCATCTCGGTGACGCCCTCGAGCGTCTGCGCGCACACGGCCGTGGGCGTGGACCCCACGCTCACCACCTCGACCGGAATGCCGACCGCGCGCAGCCGCTCGGCCGCATGCACGGCGCCGGCGCGCTCAGCCTCGGCGATGGCACGGATCGCCGTGCCGCCCTGCACGTGGTAGCTGTGGCCCGCATGCGTGAGCACGCCGGCGAGCAGCAGCGATTCGCTGCGCTGCACTTCGCGCGCAAGCGAGAGCAGCTCGTCGTCGTGCGGACCGACGCCGCCGCGGCCGCCGCCCGTGTCGATCTCGAGCAGCACGCGAAAGCGGGCGCCCAGCGTGCGTGCGCGCGCACCGGCGGCCTGCACGGCTTCGATCGAATCGGCCAGCAGCGTCACGCGCGCGCCGCTCGTGCACTGGATGTCGTGCAGCGCCTCGATCTTGTTCGCGTCGATGCCCACGGCATAGGTCAGGTCGGTGAAGCCGTGGCGCGCGAAGTAGGCCACCTCGGCCACGGTCGACACCGTGAGCCCGCCGGCCTGCCCGCGCGTGGCGCGGCGCGCCACTTCCACCGACTTGGCGGTCTTCAGGTGCGGGCGCAGCGCCACGCCGTGGCGCGCCGCGCGCTGCGCCATCGCCTCGCAGTTGCGTTCGAGCACGCCGACGTCGAGCAGCAGCGCGGGCGTGGTGAGTTCGGCCAGGGGCGTCATCGGCCGGTTCCGGACGCGACCTGCGCCATCACGCCGTCGATTTCCTCGGCCACGCGCTGCACCAGCGGCGGCAGCAGCACCAGCGTCATGTGCGCGGCGCCTTCGATGCAGGCCAGGCGACGTTGCGTCGACAGCGCCGCATGCGCCTCCTGGAATTCGGGCCAGCGCGCCTGCACCGCGGCGATCGCCGGGTCAGCGCCGGCCGGCGGCGGCTGCTGCTGCGCCCACAGCACGGCGAGCGGACGCGCGCCGAAGTCGGGCGAGGCAGCCGCCTGGCGCGCGACGTGCGGCAGGCCGCGCACCTCGGCCAGCATGGTGTCGAGCGCTTCGGGCGTGTAGGTCGCCTTCATCTGGCGCAGCACCTGCGGCATGTCGGCGAACAGGGCCTCGACGGGCGCCTGCTCCGGCGGCGGCGGGCCACCGGCCTGGAAGTTCGCGCGCTTGTCGCGCTCGGCCGCGAACTGCGATTCGGGCGGGTGCTCGTACATCGCGAACTGGTCAGGGTGGCTCGCATCGAGCATCACCACACCGGCCACCTGCTGCGGATACAGGCCCGCGTAGACCCGGTTCAGCAGGCCGCCGAGCGAATGGCCGACGAGCACGATCGGGCCCGTCACGCCGGCCGCTGCGAGCAGCGCATGCAGGCGGTGCGCATTGCGCTCGCCGTCGAAGGGCGCGTCGTCGGCCTCGCTCCAGCCCATGCCGGCGCGGTCGTAGCTGATCACCGGGTGCTTCGCCGACAGCGCCTGCTGCAGCCGCGCGTAGGTCGGCGAGGCACAGCCGCCGCCGGCTTCGATCACGATCGTGGGCTGCGCGGCGCTGGCGGGTGCGGGGCCGCTGCGCTGCAGGTGCATCGCACGGCCGTCGATGGTGTAGAGCTCGCCGGGCGCGGCCATGTGGTACGGGCGGCCGGGCTGTTCCACGCGCGGCCAGTAGTCGAGGTCGCGCACGCGGTACGGCAGGTTGGCGAAGTCGGTGCTCAGCGAGGCCGGCGTCGACACATACAGCACCGACTTGGCGATGGGGCCGAACTCCGCATGGAAGTGCTGCGCCGACTTCACGATGACCAGCTTCTTGGCGGTCAGGTCGATGCCCAACCCGGTGAAGAGGTCGGCGCCGATGACCTGGTTGCGCTTGCTGATGAGCACGATGTCCACGCCGTCGGCGGCCTGCACCCACACGCACGGGCCCATGGGCGTGCGCACGCCCGAGAGGCCGCCCTGCGAGTGCGCCTCGACCACGCGCTTGACGGTCACGTGCAGGTCGATCGGATCGCCCGAGGCCGGGCCGCACTTGCCGCCCAGGCGCAGCTCGAAGCTCGCGCCCTCGCCCGCGTCGCGGCACAGCTGCACCGCGCCCAGGTCCCACACGCCGCCGAAGGCCACGTCGCCGATGCCGCGCTCGACCACGGCGCGCAGCATGAAGGTGCTGTCGCTGGTGGCGCCGCCGCCGGGGTTGTCGGCGGTGTCGGCAATGACCACGGGGCCGTCGGGCGTGGCCATGGCGCGGGCGAGCGTTTCTTCGATCGAGAGCGAGGGCACGCCGGTTTCATGGCGCAGGTCCCAGAAGGCGCGGCCCAGTTCTTCGGCGAGCTTCGCGGCGAGCGCGGGGTCGTTGTCCGTCACCACCCACATCTTGGCGCCCGACTCGGGCACGTCGGCCCACGGGAAGCCATGGCCCAGCGACACCGAGAGCACGCCCGGCTGCTTTTCGGCCTCTTGCATGCGGCGCACGAAGCCGGCCATCGGCTCGCGCGTGGTGTGCCACTTGCCGACCATGCGGCAGTCGTGCACGGCCGTCACGGGCCGCACGCGGCCCTGCGCGGTGTCGACCACGATGCGGATCAGCTCAGTCAGGCGATCGAAGGCGTCGGTGTGCGGATATTCCTTGTAGCAAATGATCGCGTCGGCCGCGTTCAGCATCTTCTGCGTGAAGTGGCAGTGCAGGTCGAGCGAGACGCCGATGGGCACGTTGGGTCCGACGATGTCGCGCACGCGCGAGATCACGTCGCCTTCGCAGTCGTCGTAGCCGTCGGCCACCATCGCGCCGTGCAGCACGAGGATCACGCCGTCGACCGGGCCGGCCTTGCGCAGGTCGTCCAGGATTTCGTCGCGCAGGCGTTCGTACACGCTGCGCACGGTGCGACCCAGCGGCTGCGCAAAGGCCAGCAGGCTCTCGACCGTTTCATGGCCTTCGGCGGCGAGCTGCCGGCGCACTTCCACCGCGTACAGGCCGTAGCCGGCCGCATCGCGCGTGCTGGCGTCGCCGCGGAAGATGCCGTATTCCTCGTAGCTGCCCAGGCCGGTGGGGGCCGAGACGAAGGTGTTGGTCTCGGTGGCGAACAGGGTGGTGAAGAACTTCATGCGCGGGGCTCCTGGCGGGCAAGGTGGATGTTTCGCGAACGCGTCGTGGCGAACAGCAGTCCCACGACCCGGCCGCCCTTGCGCTCCACGTTGAGAACCGATTTGCCCATCTGCGACAGCACCGGGTCGACCGAGACGAGCGTCATCACATCGGCCGACAGCGGCGTCAGCACGCACGCGTGCTGGCCGTGGCGGCCCTGCACGGTGAGCCGCAGCTTGCCGTCGACCAGCGCCATCTGCGCGGTGGCGTCGAGGTCGGGGCTGGTGTAGTCGCCGCACAGCTGCTCGGCGAGCGATGCCGCATCAGGCGCGGTCTCTGGCAGGCGCTCGAAGCGGCGCGGCTGGCCGCCTTCGTGCAGCACGAAGGCATCGGGAGCGCGTTGCGGGTCGAGGTCGGCGGTGTCGAGCACGAGGTCGTTCGTCGGCAGGTCCTGCAGGCCCAGCCACAGCTTGCCGTCGCCCTGGTTCAAGGGCTTGGCCTCGCCGGCCTGCCACGACATCGCCAGCTTGCCACCCACGTCCGAGAAGCTCAGCAGGCCGCCCGTGGAAGGTGCGTGGTAGCGCTGGCCGGGCAGCGCGGGGAAGGCGCTGGCCAGCGGGCGCACCTCGGGCGGCGCGAGCGCGTCGCCCAGCAGCAGCTCGATCACCTTGAGGGTCAGCGACCCCGGCGACACGGGTGCGCCGTTCACCATGGCGATGATGTCCAGCCCGTGGCTGGGCACGCTGATCATCTGCGACTGCGCGCCGAGCACGGCGCCCGCGTGGTGGACGATCTCGACGCCGCGGTACGGGTGGCGCGCCAGCCCGAAGCCGTAGTTCACCTGGGAGCCCGACGACAGCGTGGTGGGCGCCGACAGCAGCGCCCAGCTCTTCGCGCTGCCCACGATCTTTTCGCTGCCGTGCATGTGCGCGAGCCAGCGCAGCATGTCGTCCGCCGTCGACACCAGCGAGCCGCCGCCGTCGAGTTCGCACGGGTACAGGCCGCGGCGCCAGCCTCCGCCGGGCGCGGGCATGTACAGGCCGGCCAGGCCGGGAACCACGTCGAGGTCGGTCTGCACCGACGAGGTGTCAGGCATGCCCAGCGGGCCGAACAGGCGCGCCTTCAGGAAGTCGTTGAAGCTCAGGCCGCTCACGCGCTCGACGATCTTGGCCAGCAGGAAGTAGCCGCCGTTGCTGTAGACCATGTGCGTGCCGGGCTCGAAGTTCAGCTCGCTCTGGCGCGCCATGGCGGGCAGGCCCGGGCCGGGCAAGGTGAACGTGAGGCCGTGCGCAATGGCCCACAGCTCGTCGTGGCCGCGCCAGCCGCTGGTGTGGGTGAGCAGGTGGCGCAGCGTGGGGCCGTTGGCGCTCAGTTGCGGCAGCTCGGGCAGGTATTTCTGCACCGGGTCTTCCACGTCGAGCAGGCCGTCTTCGGCCAGCAGCAGCACGGCCATGGCCGTGAAGTGCTTGCTGGTGGAGGCGATGCGCATGCGCGTGGTCGGCGTGAGCGCCACGCCCATCTCCAGGCTGGCCATGCCGACGGCGCGGCGGTACAGCAGGCGGCCGTGCTGCGCGATGGCCAGCACCAGGCCGGGCGCATCGCTGCGGTTCAGGGGCGCCACCAGCGCGTCGATGGCGGCCAGTGCGGAAGCGGTGTCAGGAAGAGAGGCTGAAGGGTGTGGTTGTGACATGGAGGAACAACGAACGATGAAAGGGAAGAGCGGAATCTCGAAGCAGCAGGTTCGGCTCAGTTCGGCTTCGCTTCGCGCATCAGGCGGACGAAGGGGCCTTCGGTGGCGCGCAGCACCATGGCCCCCAGGCTGCCGCCGACCAGCGTGGTCGCGACGATGGACACCGCCAACCCGTTGGGCATCGACTTGAGCGCGTCCGACAACATGCCGACCATCAGCGGCCCCACCACGCCGAAGGGCAGGCTGGCCATCGTGAGCAGCGCGATGGTGCGGGCGCGCAGGTGCGGCGGCGCCGCGTCCTGCAGCACGTTGGGCAGCAGCACGGCACTGCCGATGAGCGGCACCACCAGCAGCCCCAGCAGCGCGAAGTTGTGGTTGGCCGAACTCGTGAACAGCAGCAGCGTCGACATCAACGCCGCCGAGAGGTTGCCCAGCATGATCAGGCGCAGCGCCGCGGCCGGCCCCATGCGCGGCTGCACGTAGCGCATCGACATCACGCCCAGCAGGCCGCCGGCCACCGTGCCGCACAGGAAGGCCAGGCCCATGCCCTGCCCCATCTGCACCGGCGTGACACCGTAGGTGCGCGCCGTGACGATCGGCAGCCAGGTGCCCAGCGAGCTCAGGCCCACACTGGTCAGGCCCACGCCGACCACCAGGCCCGCGAAGGTGCGCCAGTGCCGACGCAGGTGCTCGCGAAGGGTCGTGGCACCGGGCGCCTCGGCGGTCGCAGCGGCCGGTGCACCAGGCTTGGCTTCCTGCACACCGCCGCGCGGCGTGCGCCGGATCGACAGCACCAGCAGCGTCACCGGAATGCCGGCGGACGCCAGCACGAAGAAGGTCAGGCGCCAGGCTTCGAGCTGCTGCATCGCGACGGGCAGCCAGGGCCGCAGGTCGTCGGTGAGGTGCACGATGGTGCCGCCCAGCAGCGCGCCGAGCGCACTGCCGAAGATGGCCGACAGCGCGAACACCGCATTCGCCAGCACCCGCTGCGCGCGCGGGAACAGGTCGGGGATCATGCTGTTGGTGATGGGCGTGAGGCCCGCCTCGCCCACGCCCAGGCCGACGGAGGCGACGAACAGCACGCCGTAGTCCATGGCCGTGCCGCGCATGGCGGTGGCCGCGCTCCACAGCACCACGCAGGCGGCCAGCACCACGCGCCGGTCGTAGCGGTCGCTGAGCCAGCCCAGCGGCAAGGTGGCGATGCCGGTGAACAGCACGATGCCCGCGCCCTGCAGCAGCCCGAGCTGCGTGTCGGAGAGCGACAGCGTCTGGCGGATCGGCTCCGTCAGCAGCGTGAGGATGACCTTGTCGATCGAGCCCAGCACCGTCGCGATGATGAGCACCACCAGCGCATACCAGGCGCTGGTGGGCGCCTTGCGGGTCGTTTCCAGGGCCGCAGGGGCGGCCGCATCCAGCGGCATCGGTGCCGCGAACGGTGGGAGGCCCGACATGTCAGAACGGAACGTTGACGTTCACGCCGATGGTGCGCGCCGGCACGAGCGCCGCAGTCACCAGGTTCGGGTTCACGTTGAGGCCGGTTTCGATCGACACGATGCCGCGCTTGTTCGTCAGGTTGCGCACGTAAGCCGAGACGCTGAAGCGCTTGAAGTCGATGCCCGCCTGCAGGTCGACCAGCGTGTAGGCCGGCATCGTGATGCTCGGCAGGGCCGTGCTGCCGCGGTAGCCCGCATCGCGCTTGCCGGTGTAGCGCGCGCTGATGCCGACATAGGCCGGGTGGTCGGCGAGGCTGAAGTTGCGCGTCACGCCCAGCGTGGTGGCAAAGCGCGGCGTGTGCGGCAGGCGCGTGCCGGCCTTGGCGCCAATGCCCTTGGCGTCCTCGGTCAGGCGCGCGTCGATGGCGGCGGCGTTGGCGGTGAAGCGCCATTCCTTGCTGGGCTTCCAGTTGAGCGTGAGCTCGCTGCCCTTGATGCGGGCCGCCCCCGCGTTGGTGATGAAATTGAAGGCGCCGCTGCGCGTGGGCTGCTGCACGCCGCTCCATTCGATGTCGTACAGCGCCGCTTCCAGCGACAGCGTGCGGTCCAGCAGGTCGGCCTTGTAGCCCAGCTCGTAGCTCCACAGCGAATCGGAGTTGTACGACGGCTGCACGACGCGGCGGTCGGTGTCGGGCTTCAACACGTTGGGACCGCCAGGGCGATAACCGCTGGCCGCGCGGAAGTACACGGTGCTCGTGTCCGACAGCGTGTACTTGGCGGCGGCCAGGTAGGTGGTCGGGCTTTCCGACGAGGTGCCGGCGGCCTTGGCGGCGACCGAACCGACGAGCTGCCCGCTCTGGCGGCTGTCGTATTCCTGCTTGTTGCGCGCCAGGCGCAGGCCGCCGGTGAGCGAGAACTTGGGCGTCACGTTCCAGGTGACGTCGCCATAGAGCGCCTCTTCGCGGTAGCGCGAGGACTGCGTCGACGTCAACAGGCCGAGGCTGCGACCCCCGATCAGGTTGGCGTCCATGCCGCCGTTGTTGCTGCCGCGTTCGCGGTTCAGGTACAGGCCCGCCAGCCACTCGATGGTGGTGCCCGAGCGCGAGGTCAGGCGGAACTCCTGGCTGACGCGGTGCTGCTCCACGGCACTGTTGACCGGCACCGAGGCCACCGGCACGCGCAGCGCGCTCAACAGCGGCCCGTACAGGCCGGTGACGTCGGCGGTGGTGTTGATCTTCACGTCCTGCGCGGAGGTGATCGAGTTCAGGCGGGCCCAGCCGAAGTCGTACTCCACGTCCAGCCCGAACAGCTGCGTGAGGTTGCGGACCGATTCGTTGGCCGACAGCTGGCGCGTGCGCTCCCGCGTCCAGGGGCGCAGCGTGCGCTTGTCCATCTCTTCAAAGCCCAGGCCCTTGCGATGCACGTCCTGCACGGTGCCCGTGAGGCGCACCGTGAGTTCGCGCGTGGGCGTGAGCAGCAGCGAGACGCGGCCGCCGTCGGTGTGGCCGCGGTCGACATTGCGCCCGCGCGCCAGGCCCGTGGCGTCGTAGCTGCCGCCGACCTGGTCGGTGAAGGCGGCGAAGCGGATGGCCGCCACGTCTTCCTTGATCGGCACGTTGAGCACGGCGCCGGTCGTGAAGCCGGGGCCGCCGCCCTGCGTCCACGAGGTGCCGAGACGCACCGAACCCGCGAACTCCATGGTGTCGGGCTGGTTGGTCACGTACTTGAGCACGCCGCTCATGGCGCCGGCGCCGTACAGCGTGCCCTGCGGGCCGCGCAGCACTTCGATGTGGCTCAGGTCGAGCATGCCCATGTCCAGCGGCGTGTTGCCGCCGTTGGCGCCGGCCGAGCTCAGACCGGTGGCCACGTCGTCCACGTACACGCCCACGGTCGCGATGCCCTGCACCGGGCCCATGGTCAGCCCGCGCATGGTGAGCGTGCCGCCCACGCTGCCGCTGCTGGTGAGGTTCACGCCCGGCTGCTCGGCCACGTAGTCGGCCAGGTTCTTGGCGCCCGCGCGTTCCAGCGCCTGCGCCTTCATCACGTTGACCTGCATCGGAATCTCGCGCACCGGCTCGCGGCGGCGGGTGGCGGTGATGGTGACGCTGTCGAGCGACTGCGGTGCCTCGTCGGCCACCGGCTTCGTTGCCGCGGCGGCCGTGTAGATCACGATGGCGCCGTCGTCACCGCGGCGCGTGCGCAGCGGCGTGCCTTCGAGCAGCTGCGCCAGCGCGTCCTGCGGCGAGAGCGCACCCTTCACGCCGCGCGTGGCCACGCCCTTCACGTCGTCGACCTTGTAGAGCAGCTGCACGCCGCCCTGCGCGATGTAGGCGTCGAGTGCGGTCTTGAGATCGCCGCCGCTCACATCGAAACCCTGCGTCGGAGCCTGCGTCTGCGCGTGTGCGGCCATGCCGCTCGCCAGCGCCCACGCGCCGCCAATGACCCATGGGCGCAGCGCCCCATACGTTCGCTTCTTCTTGGACGGCAGACCGGTGCGGGGCGCGATGCGATTCATGGGTGTCTCTCCAGCGTGGTTATTTGTTTGGGTACCCACTGAGACGAATGCCCCGTCACATTCCGGTAATTTTCTAATTCGAAATTCTGATTTCGTTGCCGTTCTCTTGCGCAGCAAGGCCGAAGCCCTGCTTGAGAAGGGCCACGAAGCCGCTCATGTTGTTCGCATCGAAGCTGCCGCCGATGCGCACCTGTGCGACGACCGGGTCGGCGATCACGAGCTTGCGCAGGTTGTAGCGGTTGAACTGCGCGGCCGCGTCGCCCAGCGTGGTCTGGTCGAACACGAGCTTGCCTTCGCGCCAGCGCAGTTCGTCGTCGACCTGCTTGGGCGCCTTCGACATCACGAGCACGTTGTCGGCGTGCGTGACGGCCGCCTGGTTGCGCGTAAGCACGGTGGGCTCGGCGCTCCTGGCATCGGGCTTGGCCGCGGCGATCTGCACGCGCCCTTCTTCCACCGTCACGTTCACCTGGTCGCCCTGGCGCCGCACGAGGAAGCGCGTGCCCAGCACGGTGATGCGCCGGTCGCCGGCCATGACGACAAAGGGATGGTTCTTGTCGTGCGCGATGTCGAAGTAGGCCTCGCCCGCGTCGAGCCACACCTTGCGCCCGGTGTCGTTCACGGCCGTGCGCAGCTGCGTGGCGGTGTTGAGCGTGAGCCTGGAGCCGTCGGACAGCGCGACCGACTGGCGCGCGCCCACGGCCGTGGCGTAGTGCTGGCCGCGTTCTTCCTGCGTGTACTGCCAGCCGAGCCAGGCGGTGCCGGCAGCGGCCACGAGCACGCCGGCGGCGATGCGTTGAAGCGAGAAGCGCGACAGGCGTTGAGGCGGACGTGCGGCCTGCGGTGCGGGTGCGGGCGCCGGTGCGGGAATCGGAATTTCCGGCGTCCGCAGTGCGCCCAGCCGGTCGCCGCGCTCCCACGCGCTGGACAGCCGAAGCCACGCCACGCGGTGGGCGATCGATGCGGCGATCCAGGCGTCCAGCTGCTGCTGGTCGGTGTCGGTCCAGGCGCCGCTGTCGCGGCGGGCCAGCCAGTCGGCGGCCAACGATTCAATGCGCTGCGCTTCGCTCATGTGGAGAGCCTCCGCTCGTTCTGCGCTCGCCCGAAGGCCTTGGTGTCCAGTTGCACACCGCCCGAGAGCAGGGCGTCGGCCAGGGCGCGCACACCGCGCGACACCTGCCGCTCGACCGTGTCCTCGGTGATGCCCAACTGCGTGGCGACCTCGCGCTGCGAGAGGCCGTCGATCTTGCGCATCTCGATCACGCGGCGGCATTTGGACGGCAGCGCGTCGAGCGCGGTCTGCAGCAGCCGCAGCTCGCCGCGGCCGGCGGCATGGCGCTCGGGCGTGAGCTCGTCGGCGGAAAAGTCGAGCGCGTCGAGGTCGGCAATGATCTCGATGGAAACGATCTGCGCGCGCCGGGCGCGGTCGATCAGCAGGTTGCGCGCGGTGGCAAAAACAAAGGGCTTGACCTGGTCGGGCATGGATTTGGAGGCGGACTCATAAATGCGCACGTAGACGTCCTGCCGCAGGTCGGGCACTTCGGCGTCGTCGCGCCAGTTGCGGCGAAGGAAACGCGTGAGCGCGGCTTCCATCGGCAGCACCTCGCTGACGAACCAGGCATCCAAGTCACTGAGAACCACGAAGCGCTCCTGGAAATTGAAGGGCCGAAAGGAGAACGGCAGGCCGCCGGGATTGGCGACAGACAGTGAGACGAACGGCCCGAAGATTTCCGGTAACGCGCACAGGCCCGCCGGCGAAATTTCTTCCAATTTCCGTGCCCGGCGGTGGTTCCCCAAATTCTAGAAGGCCGGGTCCAAGGGCTTTTCCCCCTTGCCCCGTTACCGGAAAGTGCCCGCGAACTCGTCTCACCGGGGGCAGAAGAAAAACCAATACGCGGAAAACAGACCGACATGATTCGAATCCGGAGGCAGACCCCCACCCTCCTTGCCCTCTTCATCAGACGCCCTCGCCTTGCCCTCGTTGCCGCCGCCGGCCTGCTGGCGACGGGGCTGGCCTTCGCCCACGCGCGCGAGTTCGACGTGAAGAGCGGCGAGCTGCGGCCCGCGCTCGACGCCTACATCGCGCAGTCGGGCGTGCAGCTCATCTACAAGATGGAAGACGTCAAGGACCTCTCGACCCGGGGCATCAAGGGAAAGATCGCCGCCGACGCGGCCCTGGACCGCCTGCTCGACGGCACGCGCCTGCGCGTGCGGCGCGGGCAGGACGGCGCGATGGTGCTCATTGCGCCGACCCGGTCGCCCGCGGCCGCGCGTTCGGAGACGCCGCCGCGCACGGTCGAGTAATACGATCGGCCTCACCCGTCGCGCGCGGGACAACACCGGCGCCGTTCGGCCCTGCGAGACGCACCGGAATGGCGCGCATTTCTCGCACTTTCTGACACACTACCTGCGCAACAAGCGAGCGGTGTGAGCTGTGCCTCGACGGCCGGCCGGTGGTCCCTCCGCTTCGCCGCGCTGCCTGCACGACGCCCATGAAATTTTTCGCGCCCGGGAAACCCCGCATCAGCCTGAACACGCGCCTCAGCGTCGGCGTCGCAGCCGTCGTGCTGGCCACCACCTTCATCATCGCCACGGTGGCGCTGCACCTGGTCAAGGACCGCATGCAGGCCTCGATCGCCAACGAGGAGTTCGCGCGGCTGTCGGCCATCGCGAGCGCGGTGGAGCAGAAGTTCGCCAGCCGGCGCATCCTACTGAAGACGCTCGCCGAGAGCGTGGGGTCGCATGGCTTCACCACCGCCGCACCGCTGCAGGCCTTTCTCGAAAAGCACCAGTCCTTGCGCGGGGCGTTCGACAACGTCGCCTTCCTCGACATGGACGGCGACCTGGTCGCCAACCTGAACGGCGCGCAGCAGATCGGCAAGGTGAACATCAAGGACCGCGCGTATTTCAAGGACACGGTCGCCTCGCGCACCGGCGTGATCTCCGAGCCCTATCGCAACCGGCTCAACGGCCTGGCGCAGGTGGCCATCACCGAGCCCGTGCGCGATCGCGACGGCCGGGTGCTGTTCGTGATCTCGGGTTCCATCAACCTGAAGGAGCGCAACATCCTGGGCGAGCTGGCCGACGTGCGCTTCGGCCAGACGGGCTATGTGTTCATCACCACCGCCGACGGCATCGTGATCGACCACCCGCTGGCCGACCGCGTGCTCAAGCAGGCCAACGCGTCCATGGCCGACGACGCGCCCGACATCCACCGCGCGCTCGCCGGCTTCGAAGGCACGATCGAAGGCGTCAACCACGCAGGCGTGCGCGGCCTGTACGCCTTCAAGCGCATCCGCCAGGCCGACTGGATCATGGGTTCCATGTACCCGCGCCACGAGGCCTTCGCCCGCATCGACACCATCGAGCGCACCGCCTGGATCGGCGCCTTCGTGCTGGCGCTGCTGGCCGGCGCGCTGGCGCTGGCCGTGGCGCAGCGGCTGCTGCGCCCGCTCACCGGGCTGCACCGCCGCATGCTCGACGCCCAGGCAGCGCCCGAGCGGGCGGCGGTGGCGCTCACCTACCCGCACGACGAGATCGGCGACCTCTCGCGCACCTTCGACCGGCTCATGCAGCAGCACCAGGCCAGCGAGAAGTTCCTGCGCGACATCACCGACAACCTGCCGGCCATGATCTCGCACGCCGACGCGCAGGGCCGCTACACCTTCGTGAATGCGCGGCTGTGCGAAGAGCTGGGCTACAGCGCCGAAGAACTGGTGGGCCAGCCCGTGCAGAGCATGAGCGGCCTGCACGACGACCCGACGCTCGAGCACAACCTGCGGCGCGTGCGGGCCGGCGAGGCCGTGTCCTTCGAGCGCCGCGGCGCCGCGCACCGCGACGAGGAAGAGCACTTCTTCCAGACCGACTTCATCCCCGAGCTCGACCCGCAGGGGCAGGTGTGCGGCTACTACGCGATGACCTTCGACATCACGCAGCGCAAACACATCGAGCTCGAGCTGGCGCACAGCGAGGCGCAGATCCGCACCATTGCCGACAACATCCCCGCGCTGGTCTCGCACGTCGATGCCGGGCTGTACTACACCTTCGTCAATGCCAAGGTGCGGGCGCTGCACCACGGCAACCCGCTGGTCGGCCAGTGGATGCCGGGCATCCGCGGCGAAGCCGATTTCGCGGTGGTGCGGCCCTACATGGAGCGCGCACTGGCGGGCGAGACGGTGATCATCGAGAAGGCCGGCGACGCGGCGCTGGGCATCGGCGAGCGCACCTTCAAGGCCCACTACATTCCCGACCAGGACGCCGAGGGCACCGTGCACGGCGTGTTCGCGATGACCTTCGACATCACCGACGAAGTGAACATTCGCCGCGCGCTCACGCAGCAGGAAAAGCGCCTGCGCGACGTGACCGACAACATCCCCGCGCTGGTGGCCTACTTCGACCGCGACCAGAACTGCCTGTACGGCAACAGCCGCGCGCGGCGCATGGCCGGCCTGGACGAACGCGCGCCACTCGACGGCGTGACGCTGCGCTCGGCCGTCGGCGAGATGGTGTATGCGCAGCACACGCCCCACCTGCCCGTGGTGCTCACCGGCAAGGCGACGCAGTACCCGGTGCAGGTGCCGGTCCAGGACGGGGAGGCGCACTTCCAGGTGAACCTGATCCCCGACCGCGACCTGGCGGGCGGCGTGCTGGGCTTCTACCTCATGACCTTCAACGTCACGGCGCTGAAGGAGGCCGAGCGCAAGCTCATCGAGCTGGCGCGCCTGGACGTGCTGACCGGCCTGCCGAACCGGCTGGCCTTCAACGAGCAACTGCCCGCGGCGATGTCGCGCGCGCGCCGTACCGACGGCGGCATGGCGCTGATGTTCCTGGACATCGACCACTTCAAGGCTATCAACGACACGCTCGGCCATGCCATCGGCGACGGCGTGCTGACCGAATATGCGCGGCGCCTGCGCACCAGCGTGCGCGAGACCGACACCGTGGTGCGCCTGGCCGGCGACGAGTTCGTGATCGTGCTCGAGAACGTGTACTCGAAGGACGCGGTGGCGGGCGTGGCGCAGAAGATCGTCGCGCACATCGAGGCACCGGTGTTCGATGTGGACGGCCGGCGGCTGGACGTCACGACCAGCATCGGCGTCGTGTTCCTCGAGACGGTTGATGCCAGCGTCGGCGCCGGCGAATTGCTCGCGCGGGCCGACACGGCGCTCTACGATGCCAAGTCGCAGGGCCGCAACCGTTTCGCGTTTTTCCGTTAGCGTCGACACACCCGCCGCGCCCCCACAACCACCAGGAGACCGATCCATGGCAGCCACTGAAGTCGTCATGCCCGAACAGCTCGTGCAGGAGCTCGAACTGCAAAGCCGCATGCCGATCGCGCGCATCGGCCAGGCGCTGATGTCGCTGGGCATGGTCACGCAGGCGCAGCTCGACGCGGCGCTCCAGCAGCAGCAGCGCGAACCCACCGTGCCGCTGGGCGAAACGCTGGTGCGCATGGGCGTCGTGAGCCGCGGCCAGCTGCAGACCGCGCTGGTGCGCAAGATGGGCTACCCGCTCGTGAACCTGCATGTGTTTCCGGCCGCGGCCGACGCGCTGCGCAAGGTGGGCCACGAGGCCGCGCGGCGCCTGCAGGTGATGCCGCTCATGCTGCACGGCGGGCGCCTGGTGCTCGCGCTCGACGACCCGGTCAACCAGCACACGGTGATCGACGAGGTGGAGTTCATCGCGCAGATGAAGGTGCTCCCCGTGCTGGGCCAGTGCCTCGACCTGGACGGCGTGCTGCACAAGGCCTACGAGAAACTCGGCCAGGTGGCGGCCGAACGCCCGGTGATCGACATGAACGACCCGGCGCGTCCGCTCGAGTTCGACATGACGGGCACCAGCACGCTGCTGAAGACGCTCGAGAAGGAAGAATCGGCCGCCGCGCCCGCCGCCGGTGACGCGCCGGTCGAGCAGTCGGACAACTCGCTGGTGCGCATGATCAACAGCATGATCCTCGAGGCGCACCGCGAGGGCGCCTCCGACATCCACATCGAGAGCGATCCGGGACAGGAAAAGACGCGCATCCGCTTTCGCCGCGACGGCCGGCTCTACACCTACCTGGAGCTGCCGCCCAGCTACCGCAACGCGGTGGTCGCGCGCGTGAAGATCATGTGCGACCTGGACATCAGCGAAAAGCGCAAGCCGCAAGACGGCAAGATCAACTTCTCGAAGTACTCGCCGCAGCACCGCATCGAGCTGCGCGTGGCGACCATCCCGACCAACAACGGCCTGGAAGACGTGGTGATGCGCATCCTGGCCTCGGCCAAGCCCATTGCGCTCGATGCGCTGGGCTTGTCGGAGCGCAACCTGGCGCAGCTGTCGCAGGCGGTCGACCGGCCCTACGGCATGGTGCTGTGCGTGGGCCCGACGGGCTCGGGCAAGACCACCACGCTGCACTCGGCACTCATGCGCATCAATACGCCCGAGCGCAAGATCTGGACGGCCGAAGACCCGATCGAAATCACGCAGCCGGGCCTGCGCCAGGTGCAGGTCAACCCACGCATCGACTGGACCTTTGCCAAGGCGCTGCGCGCCTTCGTGCGCGCCGACCCCGACGTGATCATGGTCGGCGAGATCCGCGACGCCGAAACCGCGAAGACCGCCATCGAGGCCTCGCTCACCGGCCATCTGGTGCTGTCGACGCTGCACACCAACAGCGCCCCCGAAACCGTGACGCGCCTGCTCGACATGGGCATGGACCCGTTCAACTTCGCCGACTCGCTGCTGGCCGTGCTGGCGCAGCGGCTGGTGCGCTGCCTGTGCCCGCAGTGCGTGCAGAGCCGCCCCGCGACCAGCGAGGCGGTCGAGGAGCTGCTGGCCGACTACATGCACGCCTTCGGCGCGCAGGACACGCCGGCCGCGCGCGACGCCGTGCGCGCCGACTGGCTGCAGCGCTACGGGCGCGACGGCCAGCTGCAGACCTACAGCAGCACCGGTTGCAAGCACTGCAACGACACGGGCTTCAAGGGCCGCGTGGGCATCCATGAACTCATGACGATGTCGAAGGGCCTGCGCCGGCTGGTGCAGGGCGGCGCGCGCGCCGAGGAGCTGCAGGACGCCGCCATGCGCGAAGGCATGCGCACGCTGCGTCAGGACGGCATCGAGAAAGTGCTGGCGGGCCGGACCACGCTCGAGGAAGTGCGCGCGACCAGCAACGTCTGACGCGGGAGGAGGCTCAGCTCAGGCGGCGGCGTCCCACGCCACCGCCGGCAGCGTGGCAATCGCCGGGCGTGCGAACAGGTAGCCCTGGAACAGCTCCACGCCGATCTGGCGCAAGGCGCGCACCTCTTCGGCCGCCTCGACGCCTTCGGCGATCACGCGGATCTGCAGCTCGTCGCAGGTGGCGACAAAGCCCCGCACGATGGTGAGTCGCACCGGGTCGGCATGGATGCCGCGGATCAGGCTCAGGTCGATCTTCACCACGTCGGGCTGGAACGCGGCCAGCAGCTCGAAGCCCGCGTAGGCCGCGCCGAAGTCGTCGATGGCCGAGGTGAAGCCGTGGCGCTTGAAGCTGTTGAAGGTGGCGGCCAGGCCGTGCAGGTCGCGCACGCGCTCGCCCTCGGTGATTTCGAACATCAGCTGACGCACGGGAAACTTGCAGCGCTTGGCCGCGGCCATGGCGGTGCGGAAGCACTCGGCCTGCCCCGCGACGTCGTTGGGCATGACGTTGAGGCTGAGGCGGGATTTCATGCCCAGGCGCGCCGCGATCTCGATCGCCTTGACGCGGCAGGCTTCGTGGAAGGCGAAGCGGTCGACCGGATCGACGCGCCCGAGCACCTCGGCGGCGCCTTCGCCCGACAGGCCGCGCACCAGCGCCTCGTGCGCATAAATCTCGCGGCGGCCCAGGTCCACGATGGGCTGGAACGCCATGGTGAACCCCGAGGCGAGGCTCACAGGCGCGGCGTCAGCATGTGTTTCGGCGATCACGGTTCGTGGACCTCGCTGGCAAGGTTGCAATGGCGCCGGAGGGCGCCTTCCAGGGCGTAAATGTAAACCCTTCTATACACAGCGCGCACAACCGCACGCAGACAACAAATCGCAGACAACAGATGGCGTCGCGTGCCGGCATGCGGGCTGTAGGCCGAAATCATTCGTGGGTTTTCCCGGTATCAGAAAAATCTGTAGCGACCTGTTCACGATAGGACCGCGTCCTATGTCCCATCGGGGAGAGATTGGTTAGAAAGGGGGCGCCCACTACTGAAACCGGTGGGTGGATTTTCACTGTCGTTCCTGGGTTTCCAGTCCACCGATGAAAGGTCCCGTCCGATGCGCCACCTGCTCCGCCCCCTCCTTCGCACCCTGGCCCGTACCGTGCTGCCCGTCGGCGCCCTGCTGATACTGGCACCCTCCGCGCTGGCGGTCACCACGACCACGACCTTCCAGGTCACGGCCACCGTGCTCAAGGCCTGCCTGATGAGCACGCCGGCCACGCTGGCGTTCGGCAGCTACGACCCGTCGGCCGCCTCCCTGAACGGCACCACCAGCCTCAACGTCACCTGCACCTTCGGCACGCCCTACTCGATCGGCCTGAGCGCGGGCAACGGCTCGGGCGCGACCGTCGCGTCACGCGTGATGACCAGCACCTCGTCGGCCGCCGGCAACAACACGCTGGGCTATAGCCTGTTCAAGGACAGCGGCCACCTGACCAACTGGGACAACAGCGTCGCCGGCACCGGCTACGTCGGCAGTGGGCTGCCCCAGACGCAGACGATCTACGGCCAGATTCCCACAGGGCAGTACGCCGCGGCGCCGGCCACCGACTACACGGACACGATCACGGTCTCGCTGACCTACTGACCGGATTGACTGCACGCCCGACCGGCATGCGCCGCGCATTCCTGCTGGGGTCCGCCCTGTGGGCGGGCCTGATGCTGGCGCCCCCTGCCGCCGCGACCAGCCTGAGCGTGGCGCCGCTGCGCATCGTGCTCACGCCGCAGCGCCCGGTCGCCTCGCTCACCATGGGCAACGCCGAAGACACCGAGGTCGCCGTGCAAGCCGAGGTGGTGGCGTGGTCGCAGCAGGACGGACGCGATGCCTACGAACCCACGCGCGATGTGCTGGTCAACCCGGCCATCTTCCGCCTGCCGCCGGGCGGGCGGCAGATCGTGCGCCTCGGGCTGCAGGTGCCGGCCGACGCCACCGAGCGCAGCTACCGCATCTTTCTGCGCCAGCTGCCGCGCGACCAGGCCCTGCCGGCGGACGACGGCGAGGGCGCGAAGGTGCAGACGCTGCTGCGCATCGGCGTGCCGGTGTTCGTGCCGCCGTTGCAGCTGCACCGCGCGCTGCAATGGTCGCTGCAGCCTGCGGGCCGCACCACGGGCACGGCAGCCACCGCCTGGCGGCTGGTGTTCGACAACCAGGGCAGCGAGCACATCCAGGTCACGCAGCTCGTGCTGCGCCGCGAGGACGGCACCGAGCTGTTGCGCAAGAGCCTGTCGCAGTACGCGCTGGCGGGGCAGTCGGCCGCCATCGACATCGAGCTGCCCGCCCTGCCCCCCGACACCCGCCTGCAGATCGAGGCCGCCACCGATGCACCCGAGGCGTCGTCCAGTGCCACCGTGCGCGTGCCCCGTGCGCCTGCCACACCGCGCTAGCCTCTGGGTCTGCTGCGGCTGGCTGGGCCTGCGCGTGGCCTGCGCACAGACGGGGGCCCCCGATGCGGCGGGCGAGGTACAGCCCGCCATCCTCGACGTGCGCATCAACGGCCTGACCCAGCCCGCGCCGCGCCCGCTGCTGCGGCGCGGCACGCAGCTGCTGGCGGCCGAACCCGACTTCGCGGCCTGGCGCCTGGTGCGGCCCGCCACTGCGGCGCTGCGGCGCGAGGGCACCGACTACTACGACCTGCGCGCGCTGCCCGGCGCGCAGCTGCAGCTCGACGAAGGCGCGCAGAGCGTCGACCTGAGCGTGCCCGCCGAGGCGTTCACGGTCGGCACCGTGCATGCGCACCTGCACGACCGCCCGCCGCTGTCGCCCTCGGCCTTCGGGGCTTTTCTCAACTACGACCTGGCCCTGCAGCACGACCGCGAAGGCACGCGCGCCTCGGGCTACTTCGATGCGGCGGCCTCCGGTGAATGGGGCCTGGTGGGCACGAGCTTCGTCACCGGCCAGTCGGCCTTCGGCGGACGCGGTGCGACGCGGCTGGACAGCTACTTCCGCCGTGACGACCCCGCGCGCCTCACGCGCCTCACGGTGGGTGATGCAGTCACGCAGGCTGCCGCGTGGTCCACGCCTTTTCGCTTCGGCGGCGTGCAGTTCGGCACCCGCTTCGGCTTGCAGCCCGGCTACATCAGCTACCCGATGCCGACCTTGCGCGGCGGCGCGGCGGTGCCGTCGGCGGTGGAGGTCTACGTGAACGACACGCTGCGGTACCAACGCCGCGTCGATGCCGGCCCGTTCGCGCTCAGCGACGTGCCCGTGCTCACCGGCGCAGGCGAGATGCGCTTCGCCGTCACCGACGCACTCGGCGTGCAACGCACAGTGACGACGCCGTACTACGTGAGTTCGAACCTGCTGCGCGCGGGGCTGTCCGACTATTCGCTCGAAGCCGGCTGGACGCGACTGCGCTACGGCGAGCGCAGCTTTGACTACGGCCCGCCGTTCGTCGCAGGCACATGGCGCTACGGCGTGAACGACGGCGTGACGGTCGAGGCGCGCGGCGAGGCCAGCGCGCGCAGCCAGACTGCGGGCGCCGGCGTGACCTGGGTCTGGGGCACGGTGGGCGAGTTCTCGCTGCATGGCGCAGCCAGCCGTGACCGCGACGGCGGCACCGGCCGACTCTGGCGCGCGGCCTACACACGCACCAGCGACGAATGGAATTTCTCGGTGAGCCGGCAGGTGGCCAGCCGCGGCTTCACGCAGATCGCCTGGCACGACAGCCCGGTGCATACCGACGCACAGACCCAGGTGTTCGCCGGCCGCTCGCTCGGCCGCTACGGCACGCTCGGCGCCAGCCACACGCAGCTGCACTACAACACCGGCGAGCGCGTGGGCGTGACCACCGCCAGCTGGTCGATCGGCATTGGCGGCAGCGCCTGGCTCGGCACCTACGTGGCCCGCACCCGCCAGGACGGCCAGCGCCCCACGACCTCGGTCGGCGTGAGCCTGACCTTCGCGCTGGGCGAGCGCCGCCATGCGTCGCTCTCGCTGCAACGCGAGAACACGGGCCGGCATTCGGCCGTGGCCGAGCTGGTGCAGCAGCCGCCCGGCGAAATGGGCTGGGGTTACCGGCTGCGCGCGGCCGACGGCGAGAACGCGCGCAGCGAAGCCAGTGTCGATTGGCGCGGGCGCTACGGCATGCTGACGGCCGAAGCGGCGCGCGCGCAAGGCCAGACCGCGGCGCGCGTGCGCGCCAGCGGCGCCGTCGGCTTCGCGGGCGGTCTGGCCTTTGCCACGCGCCAGTCGGATGACGCCTTTGCGCTGGTGACCGTGCCCGGTGCCGCGAACGTGCAGGTCTACCGAGAGAACCAGCCCTGGACCATCACCGACAGCGAAGGCCGCGCCGTCGTCTCGGGCCTGCGCGCCTACGAGCCGAACCACATCAGCATCGACAACGGCGACCTGCCGATCGAGGCGCAGGTGCGCAGCGACGTGCTGCGCGTGGTGCCGCGCTACAAGGGCGTGGCGCAGGCGAGCTTCGACATCGCGCGCGACGTGGTGGCGAACGTCACGGTGCTGCTGCCCGACGGCACGCCGCTGCCGCCGGGCATCGATGTGGTGCGGCCGGCGCGCGGCACGTCGTTGCTGTCGGGCTTCAACGGGCTGGTGTCAGTGGACGACCCGCAGCCGAACGAACGCTTCGAGGCGCGATGGAAGAGCGGGCATTGCCGCTTCACGCTGGGCGCGCCCGACCGCGCTGCCGGCGCACTGCCTTCAATGGGACCTTACCGATGCGAACCCGTGTCGTCGTCTCCGCGCTGACGGCCGCGCTGGCGCTGGCCCCGGGCGCGTCGCTGGCCGGATGCACGGGCGTGGGCGCGTTCACCTGCTCCGCCACCGTCAGCGTGGCAGCGCCGCTGGCATTCGGCAACTACGACCCCGCCGTCGCAACGCCGAAGGACAACACCACGACCATCACCGTCGTCGGCAAGGTCACCGCCCTGGTCGCTCTGTTGGTGACCCTGTCCTACACGATCAGCCTCGACGCGGGCCCGACCGGCTCCATCGCCAACCGGCAGATGACGGGCCCGGTCGGCGGCCCGCTGGGCTACAACCTCTACACCGACAACGCGCGAACCGCCGTCTGGGGACTCAACAGCGTCCCGGACAGCTACAACATCACCGCCTCCGTGATAGGCACGACGGTGACGCGCAACTACACCGTCTACGGCCGCATTCCGCCCGGCCAGTACGTGGCGCCGGGCGGCTACGCCAGCACGATCACGGTGACGGTGACCTACTGAGGTTCAACCCCTCAGCATGCCCGCCAGGCGCTTGGCGATAAGTTCATCCGCCTGCGCCATGATGCGGTCGATGAGCTCCGCGCAGCTGGGCACGTCGTGGATCAAACCCGCCACCATGCCGCAGCTCCAGGCGCCGGCGTCCATGTGGCCCTCGGTCATCACCTTCGGGTAGATGCCGGCGACCTGGTCCATGATGTCGTCGATCTTCAGCGCGTCGCCCTTGATGCGCTCGATCTCGATGAGGCGCTCCACGCCCGCGTTGTTGATCACGCGCTCGGTGTTGCGCAGCGACCGCATGATCAGGCGCGTGTCGAGTTCGGAGGCGTTGACGATGGCCTGCTTCACGTTGGCGTGCACCGGCGCTTCTTTCGTGGCGATGAAGCGCGTGCCCATGTTCATGCCCTCGGCGCCCAGCGCGAGCGCGGCCACGAGGCTGCGGCCGTCGGCCATGCCACCCGAGGCGACGAACGGGATCTTCAGTTCTTCGGCCGCGCGCGGCAGCAGGATCATGTTGGGCACGTCGTCTTCGCCGGGGTGGCCGCCGCACTCGAAGCCGTCGACGCTCACCGCGTCGCAGCCGATGCGCTCGGCCTTGAGCGCATGGCGCACCGAGGTGCACTTGTGGATCACCTTGATGCCCGCGGCCTTCAGCGCGGGCATGTAGGCCTCGGGGCTGCGGCCCGCGGTTTCCACGGCCTTGATGCCGCCTTCGACGATGGCCGCGATGTACTCGGGGTACGGCGGCGAGGCAAAGGTCGGCAGGAAGGTGAGGTTCACGCCGAAGGGCTTGTCGGTCATCTCGTGGCAGCGCGCGATCTCTCGGGCCAGCAGTTCGGGCGTCTTCTGCGTGAGGCCCGTGATGATCCCCAGGCCGCCGGCGTTGGAGACGGCCGCTGCCAGCTCGGCAAAGCCGACGTAGTGCATGCCGCCCTGGATGATGGGGTGACGGATGCCGAAGAGTTCGGTGATGCGGGTTTTCAAGAGAACGTCCTTTGGTCGGGGGTTGCTGGAGAGAAAGAAAAATCAGGGCGGCGAGATGACGCGCAACACATCGCGCGCCATCGCCTTCATCCAGGCCGCGTCGCTCTTCAGCGCGGGCTCGGCAAAGGTCTTGGCAAAGGTGGGCCGCGCCATCTTTGCGTAGTTCAGCGTGCCGAAGATGAGCGTGAGCACCACCACGGCCGACAGGTCGTCGCGCACGAGGCCGGCCTTCTGCGCTGCAGCCACCAGGGCCAGGCTGGCCTGCAGGAAGCCTTCGAGCGGCCGCGCCTGCGCATGCTGGATGCGCTCGGCGTTGTCGAGCAGTTCGCGCGTGACGAGCTTGAAGCCCGTGGGCCGCGCGTGCATCCATTCGACCTGCAGCGCGACGAACGCCTGCAGCCGCGCGGGCAGGTCGGGGGCCGCCTCGACGCGCTTGCAGATGCGCGCCGTCAGGTCCTCGGCCTGTTTTTCGAGCACGGAGCGGTACAGCACCTCCTTGCTCGGGAAGTGATGCAGAAGCCCCGGGTTGCCGACCTCGCAATCGCGCGCAATGGCCGAGAGCGACGCGCCCTGGAAGCCATGGTCGGCAAAGTGCTGCTCGGCGCGCGCGAGGATTATTTCTTTACGGGAAAGGGCAAGGGTGGCCATCGGTCGATTCTGGAAAGCGTCACGCAGAAGAGCGCATGCCGCGACAACGCGACCGGCGATCAGACGCGAGGCGCGCCATTCTTTCTTGTGTCTTGTGGTCTGGTTGTTGCACGCGCGACACCGCCCCGCGTCAGCGTGCGGCCGGCATCGCCGCCACCTGCTGCGCGAGCTGCGCATGGAAACGCGGCGCGCTGTACTCGAAGGTGCCGAAGCTGAGCGCGTCGTTCGCGCCCGATGCGAGCCCGGCCTGGATCGATTCGGCCAACGCGTAGTCTTCCGCGAGCGTGCGCCGGTACAGCGCGACGTTGGCGTCCCAGTGCGCGGTCGCCTTCTCCGACGCGGGTGCTTCTGGAATCAGCGTGAGCTCGTGCACGCGCGTGCGCGTGGCGCCCAGCGGCTCCAGCATGCTGAGTTGCGCATGGTCGGGCTGCACGAGGATGGTCGTGTTGGGAAAGAAGAAGTAGGTCAGGTTGCCGTAGCGACGCGGATCGAAGCCGACGACATCGGGCGCGTGTTCCTGGAACTTCGCCTTGAGCAGGTACAGGCGCCGGTTCAGGTCGAACTCGTCGATGACCTGCAGGTTGTGCAGGAACATGTGGGCGATGGTCTCGCGGTGCGCCACCTTGAAGTGGTACGCCTCGAAAGAACCGTCGACCAGCAGCTTCCAGTTGGCCTCGACCTCATAAGTGCGCGGCGCATAGGCCACGGGCGCGCGCAGCCCGGCCAGCGATTCGAGGTTGTCCATGAGCGCACCCAGGTGCGCGCCGGGGTCGCTGTCCGCCATCGACGGATCGCACACGACCCAGACCACGCCCGCGCGCTCGACCGTGGCGAGCCGGCGCAGGCCCGACTCTTCCTGCTTGAGGCACGGAAAGCCGAACGATTCCGGCACGCCGCGCAAGGCGCCGTCGGGCTTGTAGGTCCACGCGTGGTACGGACAGACGAAGGCACGCGCCTCGCTGCCGCTGCCCTCGGGCACCACGCGCGCGCCGCGGTGGCGGCACACGTTCAGGAAGGCTTGCACCTGCCCGCTCTCCTGGCGCACCAGCAGCAGCGGCACGCCGGTGTGCGTGAGCGACAGCCACGCGCCCGGCGAGGCGAGCGATGCACTGGAAGCCACCGGCTGCGGATGCCGCTGCAGCAGTCGCCGCTCGTCGCGCGCAATCGCTTCGTCGGTGTACTGGCCGACCGGCACGCGCTCGCCCTCCCCTTGCGCGTCGGCGCGCCCGGCCTGCAGGGCCGTGGTGGCGCGGCGATGGAGTTCGGCTGCGAAGTTCTCGCTCATCGGGGGGCTTTCTGTGCGATGCGATGCAGCCCGGTGAAGCCCGGTGAGCTGCAAGATCGGCCCAGTCTACCGACTGACCAGTCGGTACGTCAATCGCCCCCGAGACAGAGGTGTCAGGCCAGCTTGCGCAGGAAGCCCTGCTGGGCGCCGTTGCGGTTGGGCGCGAAGCCGTTGGCCTGCAGCGTCTCTTCGGTGGTTTCGTAGAACACGCCGATCTTCATGATCTCGCGCGCCTGCTGCGCGGTGGCGATGGGGCGGCCGAACTCGGTCGAGATGCGCACCAGTTGCTTGATCTGTTCGACAGAGCTCATCTTGCCGGTACGGGTCTGGTTCCAGAGCACGTCCTCGATGCCGCAGCGCACATGCAGGCCCAGGGCGATGCCGATCATGTTCACGGGCAGCACGTTGAGCACCGAGCTCTCGACCGTGACCACCGAGCCGTCGGGTGCGGCGCGCAAGAAGTTGGCCAGGTTGTAGATGTTCGCCTGGTCCATGCCGCCACTGATCGCCACCCAGTTCATCACCAGCGGGCCCTTGTAGACGCCGCGGCGGATCATCCGCTCGATGGTCTCGAAGCTGTTGATGTTGTAGCACTGGAACTCGCTCTGGATGCCCGCGGCCGTGAGGCGGCGAATGTGCTCCTCGACCCAGCTGGGGTTCGAGGGAACGATCATGTCCTTGTAGGTCGAGTACAGCCGCGGGTCGCCGCGCGACAGGCCCTTGAAGTCGTCCAGGCCGGCGTGCTCGGTCACGTTCATCTGCGTGGTGTTGACGGTCACGGTCACCTGGTCGGGCTTGGGCGTGAGTTCGGCCAGCATGTGGCGCGTGTCGTCGCTGAGCCACTTGGCGGCAGAGCCATCGTCCTCGGGTGCGAAGCTGATCGAGCCGCCCACCTGGATGACCATCTCGGGCACACGGGCACGCACGCCGGCGATCAGTTCGTTGAACATCGACAGGCGCTTGCTGCCCTTGCCGTTGGCTTCGCGCACATGCAGGTGCAGCACGGTGGCGCCGGCTTCGTAGCAGTCGACCGCCTTCTGGATCTGCTCTTCCATCGTGACCGGAATGTCTTCCGGAAAGTCGGCGGGAATCCACCCCGGCGCATAGGGTGCGGCCGTGATGATCAGGGGTTGCTGGTTCTCGGGATAGAGGTGGCCGTCGAGGAAGTTCATGAGGGTGTGTCTCCGGTGGGAAGGTGGTTCTGACGCCAAAAGTGTCTGGCGCAGCGGAGAAAACTTCTTGCTCATCTGGGGCGATGTTTTGTCTTTTTGGGGCATTGAAACGGCCGCTGCAAAAACAGGTTTTTCTGTCGCGATTGGGTAAGTGACCGGCGCCTGGCGCCAAGCACTCGGGGGGAGGTGGCACCCAGAATCCGCTCGCCTTTGTCTCTTCAACCTGAGGACGAACTTCATGTGTCTGCATCTGCTGCGAGCTCCCCTTCTCTTCCTGGCCGCGCTGTGCTGCGGCATGGGCACGGCGTCGGCCCAAGCCCAGCCCTGGCCCGACAAGCCCATCCGGCTGATCGTTCCCGCGCCGCCCGGCGGCATCTCCGACGCGTCGGCGCGGCTGCTCGCCGAGCATCTGCGCACGAACCTCGGCCAGACCGTGCTGGTCGACAACAAGCCGGGCGGCTCCACGGTCATCGCCCAGCGCGCCTTGATGAGCGCGCCGGCCGACGGCTACACGCTGATGGTGTCGCCGTCGAGCGTGCTGTCCGACATTCCGCTCACCGTGAAGACGCCGTATGACCCGCTGAAGACCTTCACCTACGTCGGCGAAGTGACCGGCATGGTCCATGTGCTGGTGGCCAACACCGGCTTTGCGCCGAACACGGTGAAGGACCTGCTGGCGCACGCCAGGCAGCACCCGCGCACGCTCAGCGTGGCCAACCTGAGCACGGGCACGCGCTCCAACCTGCTGGGCGAGATGCTGCGCGAGCGCAGCGGCAACGACATCCTCGTGGTGCCGTACAAGGGCTCGGCGCCCGCGCTGGTCGACCTCATGGGCAACCAGGTGCAGCTCACGTTCGAGGTGGTGAGCAACGTCACGCCGCTGGTCCGCAGCGGCAAGATCAAGGCGCTGGCCGTGGCGTCGGCCAAGCGCTCGCGCTTCCTGCCCGACGTGCCCACCTTCGGCGAGCTGGGCCTGCCCGACTTCGTGATGCCCGATGCAAGCGTGGGCGTGTTCGTGCTCAGCAGCATGCCGCCAGCGCTGCAGGAGAAAATCCACGCCGAAGTGGCCAGGGCGGTGCAGTCGCCGAAGTTCCGCGAGGCCCTGCTCGCGCAGAATTACGATCCGCCCCGCGACATGTCGCTGCCGCAGCTGCGCCAGACGCTGGACGCCACGACCGCCCACAATCGGGCCATCATCGAGAAACTGAAACTCAAGATCAGCCCCGAATGAGCATCACGGGGCCCTTCCCACAGCCACCATGAAACACCTCGGTCGACTGATGCGCAGCGCGAGCCTCAGCGGCTACGTGGAGCTGGTGCAGTCGCTCGGCCGGGACCCGCATGCCTTCATGCGCACCGTGGGGCTGAAGGCCCAGCTGCTCGAGCACCCCGAGACGCTGATCCCCGGCGACGCCGTGCGCGAGCTGCTCGAGATCACCGCGCGCGCCACGCGCACCGAAGATTTCGCGCTGCGGCTCGCGGCGCAGCGCAAGCTCTCTGCCCTGGGTCCCATCAGCGTCGTGCTGAAGGAAGAGCCCACGCCGCGCGACGCGCTCGACACGCTGGGCCGCTACCTCAAGCTGGTGAACGCCTCGCTGAGCTTTCGCCTCGAGGACACGGGCGACATGGTCATCATCCAGGAAGACCTGCTGCCCAGCCCCGGGCTGCCGATGCGCCAGTCGATGGAGCTGGCCGTGGGCATCATGTTCCGCATCCTCAGCGAACTCATCGATCCGCAGTGGCGCCCGCAGCAGGTGTGCTTCACGCACCGCCCGCCGGCGGACGTGTCGGCGCACCGCGCCTTCTTCGGACGCCACGTCAAGTTCAACCAGGACTTCAATGGCCTCGTGTGCCTGGCGGCCGACCTGCGCAAGCCGCGCGAATCGGGCGATCAGGGCGCGGCGCGTTTTGCGCGCGAGTACCTCGATGCGGCGCTGAAAGACCGCGGTGAGAGCACGCGCGAAGCCTGCCGCGAACTCATCCTGGCGCTGATGCCCGGTGGCGGTTGCACGGCGCAGGAAGTGGCGCGGCACCTGCGTGTCGACCGCCGCACGCTGCACCGCCGGCTCGAGGCCGAAGGCTTCACCTTCAGCAGCCTGCTCGACCACGTACGCTCCGACCTCGTCAAGCGCCACCTGCGCGACAGCGACCTGCCGCTGAGCGAGGTGGCCGAGCTGCTGGGGTTTTCAGGGCCCAGCAGCTTCAGCCACTGGTTCCGCCATCACTTCGGCTGCAGCGCCTCGCAGTGGAGCAAGCAGACGGCCGGCGCGGTGGCTCAGGGCGCGGTGCGCGCGTTCTGAACCGGGGCTTCGAGGCGCAGGGCATGCGAGAGGCCCTCCAGCAGGCGCCAGACCGCGTGTGTGAAGCGCCTTGTCATGATCACCACCTTCTCTCTCAAGCCGCCTTGCGCAGGAAGCCCTGGTTGCCCCCGTTGCGATTGGGCGCGAAGCCATTGGCTGCGAGCGACTCTTCGGCCGTCTCGTAGAACACGCCGATCTTCGAGATCTCGCGCGCCTGCTGCGCCGTGGCGATCGGTCGGCCGAACTGGCGCGAGATTGCCACCAGCTGCTCGATCTGCGCCACCGTGCCGATCTTGGCCGAGCGCGTCTGGTTCCACAGCACGTCCTCGGTGCCGCAGCGCACGTGCAGGCCCATCGCAATGCCCATCATGTTCACGGGCAGCACGTTGCGCACCGAGCTTTCCACCGTGAGCACCGCGCCGTCGGGCACCGCGCGCACGAAGTTGGCCAGGTTGTAGATGTTCGGCGCGTCCATGCCGCCGCTGATCGCCACCCAGTTCATCACCAGCGGGCCCTTGTAGACACCGCGCCGCATCAGGCGCTCGACCGACTCGAAGCTGTTGATGTTGTAGCACTGGAAGGCGCTCTGGATGCCGGCCTTCGTGAGGCGGCGGATGTGCTCTTCGACCCAGCCCGGCTGCGCCGGCACCGTCATCTCCTTGTAGGCCTCGTAGATGGCGGGGATCTCGCGCGAGGTGCCCTTGAAGTCGGCCAGCTCGGCGTGCTCCGTGACGTTCATCTGCGAGGTGTTGACCGTCACCGTCACCTGGTCGGGCGTGGGCTCCAGCTCGGCCAGCATGTGGCGCGTGTCGTCGCTGAGCCACTTGGCCGCGGCGCCTTCGCTCTCGGGCGCGAAGCTGATCGAGCCGCCGACCTGGATGATCATTTCAGGCACCGCATGGCGCACGCCGGCGATCAGCTCGTTGAACTTCGACAGGCGCTTGCTGCCCTTGCCGTCGAGTTCACGCACATGCAAGTGAAGCACCGTGGCGCCGGCGTTGTAGCAATCGACCGCCTTCTGGATCTGCTCTTCCATCGTGACCGGGATCTCGCCCGGGAAGTCGGAAGGCAGCCAGCCCGGTGCATACGGCGCGGCGGTGATGATCAGCGGCTGCTGGTTTTCGGGAAAGAGATGGCCGTCGAGGAAGTTCATGGCGTGGCGCTTTCGGGTTGCGATGCGGAGGTCGGAAGGGAGCGCACGGATCAGTACGGCACGTCGCCGACGATGCCGGCGCGTTCCATCTTTCGCGGCGCGGGCCAGTAGTCGTTCAGCGCGTAGTGCTGCGTGCAGCGGTTGTCCCAGACGACCACGTCGCCCGGCTGCCACGACCAGCGCACCTGGTACTCGGGAATGGTGGCGCGGCTGAGCAGGTAGTTCAGCAGCAGCGCCGCACCCGGCGTCTTGTCGATGCCGTGGCGCACGTTCTCGGGGGTGCTGTAGTTCACGAAGTGCGTGGTGAAGCTGCCCACGTAGAGCACCTTCTCGCCGGTCTCGGGGTGCGTGCGCACCACGGGGTGCTCCACCGGCGGGTTGTCCTGGCCCAGCTTGAGGCGGGCTTCCATCGGCATCACGGCGCCGAACGAATGCTCGATGCTGGCCTTGGCGCGCAGCTTGGCGATCTTCTGCTTGATCTCTTCGGGCAGCTCGTCGTGCGCCTGCACCATGTTCACCCAGATGGTGTCGCCGCCGATCTCAGGGCACTCGATGCAGCGCAGCACCGAGCCCAGCGGCGGCGTCGTGCGCCACAGGCCGTCGCAGTGGTAGGTGTTCTCGTAGCTGTGCTTGTTGTCGCTGCGATGGATGAGCACCAGCCCCGGATGGTCGGGGTCAGAGCCGAGCACCGGGTGGTCTTCCAGCGCGCCGAAGCGCTTGGCGAAGGCCACGTGCTCGCCGCGCGTGATGTCCTGGCCGCGGAAGAACAGCACCTTGTGCTTGAGCAGCGCGGCGCGGATCGGTGCAAAGCGCTCGGCGTCGCGCGCGGCCTCGCCCAGGTGGACGTCGGTGATTTCTGCGCCGATCGACGGCGTGATGGGTCTGATCTTCATGAGAGGTCTCCGGTGGAATGGCGGGTGCGGGTCAGTTCGCCTGGATGCGGTACTTCTTGACGATGGCGGCGTTGCGCTCGGACAGCGCCCGGGTTTCGACCATCAGCGCGGGCGTGTCGATGCTCAGCTCGGGCTCCAGGCCCACGTCGTTCAGCTTCTGCAGCACCGAAGGCACCTGCGCGGCCTTCTCGATCGTGGCCTGCAGCCTGGCCAGCACGTCGGCCGGCAACTTGGCGGAGCCGATGAAGCCGACCCAGCCGCGGAACTGCAGGTCGGGGTAGCCGAGCTCGGTGGTGGTCGGCAGGTCGGGCAGGAAGCGCGAGCGGGTCTTGCCGGTGAAGGCATAGGGGCGCAGCTTGCCGGCCTTGATGAGCGGCATCGAAGTGAGCATGCCGTCGAACATGACGTCGATCTGGCCGCCCAGCAGGTCCTGCAGCGCGGGCGGCGAGCCGGCGTAACCCACGTGCTGCATGTCCAGCCCGGCGCGGTCGCTGAGGATCAGGCCGGCGTACTGCGACACGGTGCCGGGGCTGTAGCTGGCGAAGCTGCTCTTGCCCTTGCGCTTCTTCAGCTCGGCGACCAGGCCCTGGAAGTCCTTGGCCGGAAAGTTCGCCGCCGTGACGAGCACCACGCCCGAGCGCGCCACCGAGGCGATGGGCACCACGTCCTTGAGCGGATCGAAGGGCATCTTCACGAGCTGCGGCGTTTCGGCCAGCACGTTGCTCGCGGCCATCACGATGGTGTTGCCGTCGGCCGGCGCCTGCAGCATCGCTTGCAGGCCGATCGAGCCGCCCGCGCCGGGGCGGTTCTCGATGATCACGGGACGGCCGATGTCCAGTGCCATCTGTTGCCCGACGACGCGGGCGACGATGTCCATCGTGCCGCCCGGCGGCGCGGGAACGATGAGCTTGAGGGGCTTGTCGCCCAGCGCCCAGGCCCCGAGGGCCATCGAGCATCCGACCAGCGCCACGGCGGCGGTGCGTACAAAGTGAAGCAGTTTCATGGGGTGTCTCCGGTTCTTGTGTCACGCAGGCCTCGGTGGGCCAACGCCGCCAGTATCCGGCGCACCCCGCCCTCGGTTCTTGCTTTATTGGGGCGTCCGTTTGTCGATTTGGGACATCCCTTCGACCGCACTTCCGGTCGCTGCGGTGCGCCGCAAGAATGGGCGCTTCCATGCACCCAGACACTCCAGGAGACGCACCATGAACCAGGCCATCCGCTTCCACGAAACCGGCGGCGCCGACGTGCTCAAGCTCGAACACGTCGAGGTCGGCGAGCCCGGCCCAGGCCAGGCGCGCGTGCGCCACAGCCTCATCGCCGTCAATTTCATCGACATCTATTTCCGCACCGGACGCTATCCGCTCGCACTGCCCAATGGTCTCGGTTCCGATGCCGTGGGTGTGGTCGAGGCCGTGGGGCCGGGTGTGACCGACATCCGTGTGGGCGATCGCGTGGGCTACCTTCTCGGGCCGCAGGGTGCGTACTCGCAAGTGCGTGTGATGCCCGCTGACGTGCTGATCCCTCTGCCCGATGGCATCTCGGACAGCACGGCCGCCACATTGATGATGAAGGGCATGACGGCGCAGTACCTGTTCCGCCAGGTCTATCCGCTGAAGGGTGGCGAGACCATCCTGTATCACGCAGCGGCCGGTGGTGTCGGCCTCATCGCCTGCCAGTGGGCGCGTGCGATGGGCGTCACGATGATCGGCACGGTCAGCACCGACGAGAAGGCCGCCGTCGCCAAGGCCAACGGCTGCACGCACACCATCGTGACCTCGCGCGAGAACATCGCCCAGCGTGTGCGCGAGATCACGGACGGCAAGGGCGTACCGGTCGTGTACGACTCCGTGGGCAAAGACACCCTGGACGCGTCACTCGACTGCCTGCAGCCGCGCGGCACGCTCGTGAGCAACGGCACGTCGTCGGGGTCCGTGGTCCTCGACACCAAGGTGCTCGCGGGCAAGGGCTCGATCTGGCTCACGCGGCCGGCGATGGTGCATTACATCCACCCGCGCCCGCACATGCTGAGCATGGCCGACGAGCTGTTCGGCCACGTGCTGGCCGGCCGCATCGTGAGCGAGCCGCAGCAGAGCTTTGCGCTGGCGGATGCAGCCGAGGCGCACCGTGCGCTCGAAGGCCGCAAGACCACCGGCGCCACCGTGCTCGTGCCCTGAGCACAAAACAAGGGGGCGAGGCCGATGGCCTCGCCCCCTTGTTTCGCAGACGCTCAGAACGCGTGCCGGATGCCGACGTCGTAGCCCATTGCGCCGCGGGGCTGGAACCCGCCCGTGTTCGTGTAGCTCGCCTGCGGAAAGATCGCGGGCAGGCTCAGCACCAGCGGCGTCACGCCCATCACGGTGGGGTTGTTGTGGCCGTCGCGGATGCGGATGCGCGCCACCGACGCGTACAGCGCCGTGCGCTTCGACAGGTGGTGCACGTAGCCGACCGCGAACTTGTTGGTGCTGGCGTCGCCGTTCGGCACCGGCAAGCCGTTGTCGAACTTCACCTTCGCGTACGAGACGCGAATGAGGCCCGGGCCGACCGGCACCGTGAGGCCGAGCAAGGCGCCGTCGTAGCGGTCGCTGATGCGCGCGAACAGCGGGCCTTCGCGCACATCCTTCACGCGCGACAGTTCGCCGAACAGCTTGGCCGCGCCGAAGTCGTACGACGCGCCGACGTTGAAGCTCTTGATCCGCTCCTTGTTGAGCGCCGTGTCGGCCACCGTGCTTTCGCCGTAGGCCATCGCCACGTCGACGGGGCCGCCGGTCCACCCGGCCCGGGCGCCGGCATAGCGTCCGCGCTGGCCGGTGCCCGCCGGGGCGCCAGGGCCTTCGACCTTGATGTTCTCCGGGAACGCGTACTGCACCTGGCCGTAGAAGCCGCCCAGGTTCGCCGGCAGGAAGTAGCTGATCGCGTTGCTCGTGCGCAGGTAGCTGTCGGTGCCTGCCGAGAGGCCGCCGTTCAGCAGGCCGCCTGTAGCCAGCGCACGCGAGGCCGCGATGTTGCTGTTGACCACCGCGATGAGGTTCGTGCCCACGCCGTTGACCGTCATCGGGTCGAACACCGCATCGTTCCAGAACGAAGCCGTGTAGTCGCGGCCCAGGCGCACTTCGCCGAAGGGACCGCTGAGGCTCAGCGTGGAGCGGCGTCCGAAATTCGCGATGCCGCCGCCCGTGTCGTTGCTCAGCGGCGCCTCGAGCCAGAAGCTCGCGGCCAGGCCGCCGCCGAGGTCTTCGGTGCCGCGAAAGCCCAGGCGGCTGGAGCTCAGGCCCGAGGGCGACAGCACCGTCTGGCGCTGGCCCGCCGTGCGCGAACCGAGCAGCGCAGCGGCGCCGTAGGTCTCGCTCTTCGTCGTGTAGCGGCTGATGCCTGCGTCGATGACACCGAACACGGTGAGTGAGGACTGGGCACTGGCGCCGACGGCGCCCAGCGTTCCCGCGACAAGGATGAAAGGTCTGATGCGCATGCCCGGTGTCTCCGATGGCTGTGGATGAAATTCTTTTTTTGCGAAGCGCGGCCCGCTCAGGCGAGCTCGCGAATCAACGCGTCAGCGCCCGGCCAGTCGCCGAAGCCCGCCTGCGGGTTCAGGTGCCCGACCGCGCCCAGCTCGACGAAGCGGCTGCCCCAGGCCTGCGCGAGGTCGCGTGTGCGATCGAGCTGCGCGAGCGGGTCGTTGCTGCTCGCGGCCACGATGCTGGGGAACGGCAGCGGCAGACGCGGAAGGGGCAGCCAGCCGTGGGCCTGCAGTGCGTCGTGCGTGGGGTAGCCCGCGGGCAGCGGCGTCTCGAGGTCCGCGGGCGTCGCGAGCAGCGCGCCGCGGATGCGGTCCGCGCGATGCGATTGCGCCCAGTGCGCCACCATGATCGCGCCCGCGCTGTGTGCCACGAAGACCACGGGCCCGTCGATGTCCTGCAGCGCGCGTGTGATCGCGTCGACGCGCGCCGCGCAACTGAGCTTGTCGTGCTCGAGCGGCGGCACGCTGCGCACGCGCGGCAGCCGGGCCGCGAGCAGCGTCTGCCAGTGGTCGGCGACATGGTCGCGCAGGCCGGGCACGATGAGAACGGTGGTGGGAATCGGAGGGGTCATGGGCACGTTTCAGCAAGGGCGTTGGAGAGCGATGGCAGTGCATCGCGTTGCCCCGGATTCTGGTGACGGCGGTGTTCCCCCGATTGACATTGCGCGCCAGCCACTTACCCTTCGATGCCACTCCAGTGCTCAGGTTTTCGATGTCTTCCTTGGTCCGCGCCGCCAGTCTCACCAACTACAGCGATGTCGCCCGTGCCAGTGGACTGGACCCGGTGCGCATGCTGCTCGATGCCGGCCTGAACCCGAGCGTGCTCGACGAACCCGACCTCATGATTCCCGTCGAGGCCGTCGCCTCGCTGCTGCAGTCGTCGGCCGAGCGTTCGGGCAACGAGAGCTTCGGCCTGTGCATGGCCGAGTCGCGGCGCCTGTCCAACCTGGGCGCCGTCGGCCTGCTGGTGCGCGAACAACCCACGCTGCGCGATTCGCTCGATGTGCTGATGCGCTACCTGCCGCTGCTCAACGGCTCGCTGTCGCTGATGGTCGAGGCCTTCGACCAGGTGGTGGTCATCCGCGAAGAGGTGAAGCCCGGCAAGGCCAACCGCGCCACGCGCCAGCGCATCGAACTCGCGCTGGGCGTGATGCTGCGGATCATGCGGCAGTTTCTCGGCGCCGACTGGCAGCCGCGGCGCGTGTGCCTGGCGCACCCGGCGCCGCGCGACCTGCGCACGCACCGCCGCGTGATGGGCCCGGCCCTCGCGTTCGACCACGACTTCAACTGCATCGTCTGCGCGCGCGAAGACCTGGCCGCACCCAACCCGTCGGCCGACCCGGCCATGGCGCGCTATGCGCAGCAGCTGCTCGACGCCGCCGCTCGGCCGGGCGGCGATGCGCTGCACGACGATGTGCGGCGCGCGGTGCTGCTGCTGTTGCCCAGCGGGCGCTGCACCATCGAGCAGGTGTCGGACCACGTGGGCGTGGTGTGCCGCACGGTCCAGCGCCGACTCGCCGACGAAGGGCAGACCTTCTCGTCGATCGTCAACGACGTGCGCAAGGAACTCGCCACGCGCCACGTGCTCGAGAGCGACCGTCCGCTGGCCGAGGTGGCGACGCTGCTCGGCTTCTCGGCGCCCAGCGGGCTGTCGCGCTGGTTCCACGCGCAGTTCGGCTGCAGCGCGAAAGAAAGCCGCGCCCAACGCAGTGCGGGTCGCCGCCGCGCCGCCGCGCGGCAGGCGCACGATTGACGCGCAGAATCGGCGCCGCCCTCCTTCCTGCAGACACCACGGACACGAACGACTTGGCCACCTTCCCGACGACCGGTGCGACCGGCGCCCCCCGCGACCTGCTGCTCAAGGTGACACCGCCGCGCGTGCCGCGCCACCTGGTGTCGCGCGCCCGCCTGCTGGCCACCGCCGACGCGCTGCGCGACCACGCGGTGTTCGTGGTGCAGGCGCCGTCGGGCTTCGGCAAGACCTCGCTGCTGGCGCAGTGGCGGCTGGAGTACCTGGCGATGGGCATGCCGGTGGCCTGGGTCTCGGCGCAGACCCACGACGACCCGGGCCGGCTGGTGCAGAGCCTGGCGCTCGCGCTGCGCGTGGCCATGGGCCGCCCCGCGTTCGGGCGCAGCGTGCTCGAAGACGACCGGCCCGGCAACCTCGGCAGCGTCACGGCCCTGCTGTCGGAGCTGACGCAGGCGGCCCTCGACGTGGTGCTGGTCATCGACGAAGCCGAGCGGCTGCCGCCGGCCTCGCGCGAGGCACTGGCCTACCTGCTGCGCAACGCGCCGCCCAACGTGCGCACGCTCATCGCCACGCGGCCCGACGGCCGGCTCGACATCGAAGACCTCGTGGCCTACGGGCAGTGCGTGGAGATCGGCCCCGCGCTGCTGAAGTTCAGCCTCGACGAAACGCTGCAGCTCGTGCACGCGCGCTTCGGCGCGCGCGTCGACCGCAACATGGCAGCGCGGCTGCACGAGCTGACCGAAGGCTGGCCGCTGGGCCTGCAGCTGGCGACGACGATCATCTCGCGCGGGGCCGACGCGCACGCCGCACTGTCCGACATGACAGCTGCGGCCGGCGAGCTGCAGAGCGAGCTGGTGCGGCTGCTGCTGGTCAACCTCGACCCCCAGGATCGCGACTTCCTGGTCCGCATCGCCGTGCTCGACCTGCTGCACCCCGAGCTGTGCCAGGCCGTGTCCGGCGCCGACGACGCCGCGGCGAGGCTGGCGCGGCTGAGCAACGACACGCCGGTGTTCGCCGCCGCTGAAGGGGGCGAGTGGCTGCGCATGCATGCGCTGGCGCGCGACGTGCTGCGCCAGCGCTTCGGCGCGCTCGACGCCGCCGAGCAGGTGGCGGTGCATGCGCGCGCGGCGCAGTGGCTGGCCGCGCACGACCTGATCGACGAGGCCGCCCACCATGCGCTGAGCGCGGGCCAGCACCAGACCGCCTACGAACTCGCGGAGCGCAGCGTGTACGAATCGCTGATGCGGCGTGGCCGGCAGTCCGCCGTGCTCGAATGGCTCGCGCAACTGCCCGCCGACGAGCTCGACCGCCGCCCGCGCCTGCTGCTGGCCGCGGCATGGACGCTCGCATCGAGCGAGCGGCACGACGAAGCCGGCCGCTTCGTGGCACGCCTGCTCGCACAACCCGGTGCGAGCGATGCGCTGCGCTGCGAATGCGCGCTGATCCTCGGCGGCGCCGCTGTGTTCGCGGACGACCCCGACCACTTCGTCGAACTGCACGCGCCGTGGACCGAGGCCGTGCCGATCACCGACCCGCTGCTGCTGCAGTCGCACGCCAACCGCATGGCCTACCGCGCGCTGCTCGAAGGCGAGCCGGCGCTCGCGCGCCTGCGCCAGCAGCAGGTCGCGCGCGGGCAGGCGGGCCCCGGCATCGACTACATCCGGCGCTGGAGCGAACTGGTCATCGGCCTGAGCTATGCCTGGGAAGGTCAGGTGCTGCTGGCCGAACAGCTGCTGCGGCCCGCCGTGGCCGGTGCCGAGGCCGAGCTGGGCCGGCGCCACCGCCTCAGCTGCAACCTCGCCGCGCTGCTCGCCGCGGTGGCCTGGGAGCGCGACCTGCCCGGCGACGCCGCCCTGCTGCTGGCCGACCGCCTCGACGTGCTGGAGCACAGCGGCCTGCCCGAATCGCTGCTGCTCGCCTACCGCACCGCGGCGCGCATCGCGGCGGCCGAAGGCGCCGAGCACCGCGCGCTGGAACTGCTGAACGCACTCGACGCGGCCGGTGCCGCGCGGCGCCTGCCGCGGCTGCGCATCGCCAGCCTGGCCGAGCAGGTGCGCCTGCACGCGCAGCGCCACCGCGCCCAGACCTGCCGCGAGCTGTGCGAGCGCATCGACGCGCAACTGGCCGACCCCGCGCTGCCGCAAGGCCCGCTGTGGCGGCGCAGCGTGCAGGGGCTGCGCGATGTGGCGCACGCCCACGCGGCCATCGCCGCGCGCGACTGGCCCGGCGCCCTCGCGCAGCTCGCGCGTGCCGACGAACAGGCACGCCAGCGCAAGCAGGGCGGCCTGCACATCGAGCTGCTGGGCCTGCGCGCGCTGGCACTGGAGCGCTGCGGCCAGCCCGCGCAGGCGCTGCTGCGCGAGGCGATGGACCTGGCGCGCGCCTACGGGCTGCAGCGCGTGTTCTCCGACGCGCACCCCGAGTTGGGCGCCTGGGTCGGCACGCTCGCGGCCGAGGGCGCGCAGCCCGAGACGCCGTTCGCCCCTGCCACAGCCACGACGCCGCCCGCGCCCGTGCCGCCCGTGACGACGCACGGCGCCGTGCTCACGCCCAAGGAGGGCGAGGTGCTGACGCTGCTGGCGCGCAACCTGTCGAACAAGGAAATCGGGCGCGCCATGCAGGTGGGCGAAACCACCATCAAGTGGCACGTCAAGAACCTGTTCGCCAAACTGGACGCCGGCACGCGCACGCAGGTGGTCCAGCGCGCGCGCATCCTGGGACTGCTCGGCCCCGAACGCTGAAAAAGCGTGAGCGGGCGAGGGTTTGTCCCTCCCCTCCAGAGCCGGTTCCCCCTCCCGCGAGGAGGGGGCGCGCGCAGGGGCCCCGACCTATTCTTGCTCCCAGCACGGTCACTGCCACGACCGGCACAGGAGACAAGACACATGGGTTCCACGATCCAGCCAGGCCTCTCGAACGGGGCCGCCCCCGCCGTGCACACGCGCGGCATCCAGGTCCACCCCGTGACCTGCGCCATCGGCGCCGAACTGCGCCACGTGTCGCTGGCCGAGGCCTCGCGCGACGCGGGCCTGGCCGCCGAGATTCGCGCGCTGCTGGTGCAGCACAAGGTGCTGTTCTTCCGCCAGCAGGAACTCACGCGCGGCGAGCACGTCAGCTTCGCCCGCCACTTCGGCGAGCTCGAGGACCACCCCGTGATCGGCAGCGACCCCGAGCACCCGGGCCTCGTGCGCATCTACAAGAACCCCGAGACGCCGGTCGATCGCTACGAGAACAGCTGGCACACCGACGCCACCTGGCGCGAGAAGCCGCCCTTCGGCTGCGTGCTGCGTTGCGTGGAGTGCCCACCGGTCGGCGGCGACACGATGTGGGCCAACATGGTGCTGGCCTTCGAGAAGCTGCCCGCGCACATCCAGCAGCAGATTGCGGGGCTGCGCGCGCGCCACAGCATCGAGGCCACCTTCGGCGCCGCGATGCCCACCGAGAAGCGCCTGGCACTGAAGGCCCAGTTCCCCGACGCCGAGCACCCCGTGGTGCGCACGCACCCCGACACGGGCGAGAAGATTCTGTTCGTCAACGGCTTCACGACGCACTTCACCAACTTCCACACGCCGGCCAACGTGCGCTACGGGCAGGACTACACCCAGGGCCACTCGGCGCTGCTGCAGTACCTGATCAGCCAGACCGCCATCCCCGAGTACCAGGTGCGCTGGCGCTGGCAGCCGGGCGACGTGGCCATGTGGGACAACCGTTCGACCCAGCACTACGCGGTCATGGACTACCCGCCCTGCCATCGAAAGATGGAACGCGCCGGCATCGTCGGCGAAGCGGTCTTCTGAGCGGGCGCTGCGCCCTCCTCTCTTTTCTTTCTCTTCCTTTCTCCCGAGGTCTTGCCATGAATTTTCTCGACGGCCATCTGTTCCCCGAAAACCAGCAGCCGCTGATCATCACCGCCGCGCCGTATGCGCCTTCATGGATGCCTTCGGACTTCCCCGGCGAGATTGCCGTGACCATGGAGGACCAGATCCAACGCGCGGTGGACTGCTACAACGCCGGCGCCACCGTGCTGCACCTGCACGTGCGCGAACTCGACGGCCGGGGCAGCAAGCGCCTGTCCAAGTTCAACGAGCTGATCGCCGGCGTGCGCAATGCCGTGCCCGAAATGATCATCCAGGTGGGCGGCTCGATCAGCTTCGCACCCGAGACCGACGGTGCGGCCGCCAAGTGGCTGAGTGACGACACGCGCCACATGCTGGCCGAGCTCGACCCCAAGCCCGACCAGGTGACGGTGACCATCAACACCTCGCAGATGAACGTGATGGAGCAGTTCGACCTGCGCGACATCCAGGGCACGTCGATGGAAGACCCCGCCACCTTCAACGCCTACAAGGAAATGACCGTGCCTTCGCAGCCCGGCTGGGCCGAGGAGCACATCCGCCGACTGACCAAGGCTGGCATCCAGAGCGCCTTCCAGTGCTACAACATCAACAGCTTCGAGTCGGTGGAGCGGCTGATGCGCCGCGGCATCTACAAGGGCCCGCTGGTCATGAACTGGGTGGCCATCGGCGGCGGCATGGACGTGCCCAACGTCTACAGCCTGGCCAACTTCATGCGCGCCGTGCCCGACGGCGCGGTGGTGACGGTGGAGGCCTCGGTGCTCAACGTGCTGCCGATCAACATGATGGGCATCGCCATGGGCCTGCACGTGCGCACCGGCACCGAAGACAACCTGTGGAACCAGGACCGCTCGGCCAAGATCGGCACCGCCAAGCAAGTCGAGCAACTCGTTCGCATCTCGCGCGAATTCGGCCGCCCCATCGCCACGGGCCGGCAGGCACGCGAGATGTCCAAGATCGGCGTTTTCTACGACACGACCGAAGCATCGCTGGCGGCCAACGGCTTTGCGCCAAACGCCCCGGGCCGGCAGCAGGGCTTCCTGCGCAAGGCGGCCTGAGCCCCACGCACCGCCGGCACAAGAACACCTGGAGACATCGCGATGAAAAAGACTCAAAACATCCTTCGCCGCCTGAGGCCATGGGCGGTTGCCCTGGCTGCCGCGCCCCTGCTCGCCCATGCCTGGACCACCAAGCCGGTACGCATCGTGGTGCCGGCGCCCGCCGGCGGCACCATGGACGTCGTGGCCCGCGTGTTGTCCGAAGCGATCTCGGCCGAGATCGGGCAGCCGGTGATCGTCGACAACAAGCCGGGTGCCGGTGGCGCCATCGGGGTGCAGGCCCTCAACAGCGCACCGCCCGACGGGCAGACCATCATGTTCATGGTCAGCAACATCCTGACCGAGATTCCCCTGGTGATGAAGACCAGCTTCGACCCGGTCAAGGACGTGAAGCCGGTGACCATGGTGGCGCGCTCGGCGATGGTGCTGGTGAGCGCACCGACGGTGCCGGCCAACGACCTGAAGGGACTCATCGCCTACCTGAAGACCGGCAAGGGCAGCCCGGGCAGCTACGCCTCGTACTCCGCGGGAACCAGCTCGCACTACGCCGGCGCCATCTTTGCCAGGAAGGCGGGGCTGGACCTGCAGCATGTGCCGTTCCCGGGCTCGCCGCCGGCGCTGCAGAACCTGATGGGCAGCCAGGTCGACATCCTGTTCGACGGCATCGTCACGTCGCTGCCGCTGATCAAGGCCGGCAAGGTGAAGGTCTTCGGGGTCGGGGCCAAGACCCGGCTGGCGCAGCTTCCGGACGTGCCCACGATGGCCGAGCAGGGCTTCGACGAGATCGACTTCTCGAACTGGGCCGGCGCCATCGTGTCGGCCAGGATGCCCGACGACCTCGTCAAGCGGATCAATGCGGTCCTCACGAAGGCGGCCTCCTCGCCGAAGGTGCGGGAGCGGCTCATCGCGCAGAACTTTGTGCCGATGACCAGCGAGAGCCCCGAGCAGCTCGCGAAGATCACGCACGACGAGTACGAGCGCAACGCGCGAATCGTCAAGACCTACAACATCCAGCTCAACCAGTGAGCGTGCACGCAGACGCCTGAACTGCGTCGCGTGCGTCCGATACAGACCCCCTCAAGGAACAAGACATGTCCAAAGCCATCCGCTTCCACGAAACCGGCGGCGCCGACGTGCTCAAGCTCGAACACGTCGAGGTCGGCGAGCCCGGCCCGGGCCAGGCGCGCGTGCGCCACAGCCTCATCGCGGTCAACTTCATCGACATCTATTTCCGCACCGGACGCTATCCGCTCGCACTGCCCAATGGCCTCGGTTCCGATGCCGTGGGCGTGGTCGAGGCCGTGGGCCCGGGCGTGACCGACATCCGCGCGGGCGATCGCGTGGGCTATCTGCTCGGGCCACAGGGTGCGTACTCGCAGGTGCGTGTGATGCCGGCTGATGTGTTGATCCCTTTGCCTGATGGCATCTCGGATAGCACCGCCGCCACATTGATGATGAAGGGCATGACGGCGCAGTACCTGTTCCGCCAGGTCTATCCGCTCAAAGGTGGCGAGACCATCCTGTATCACGCAGCCGCCGGCGGCGTGGGACTCATCGCCTGCCAGTGGGCACGTGCGATGGGCGTCACGATGATCGGCACCGTCAGCACCGACGAGAAGGCCGCCGTCGCCAAGGCCAACGGTTGCGCTCACACCATCGTGACCTCGCGCGAGAACATCGCACAACGCGTGCGCGAGATCACCGACGGCAAGGGTGTGCCCGTCGTGTACGACTCGGTGGGAAAGGACACGCTGGAAGCCTCGCTCGACTGCCTGCAGCCACGCGGCACGCTCGTGAGCAACGGCACGTCTTCTGGCACCGTGGTCGTCGATTCGCAGGTGCTGGCCGCGAAGGGTTCGCTCTGGCTCACGCGGCCCGCGATGGTTCACTACATCCACCCGCGCCCGCACATGCTGAGCATGGCCGACGAGCTGTTCGGCCACGTGCTGGCCGGGCGCATCGTGAGCGAGCCGCAGCAGAGCTTTGCGCTGGCCGATGCAGCCGAGGCGCACCGCGCGCTCGAAGGCCGCAAGACCACCGGCGCCACCGTGCTCGTGCCCTGAACACCCCCACGAATAAACACAACGAGCAGGAGACAAGACCATGAAGAAGAACAGGACCCTCATCGCCGCCGCAGCCATCCTGGCCGCCGGCCCCGCCCTCGCCCAGTCCTCGCTCACGCTGTTCGGCGTGGTCGACGCGGGCGTCAGCCACTACCGCACCACCAGCAGTTCGTACAACCCGCTGCGCCCCGCCGAGCTGCGCCAGAGCCAGACCGCGCTGTCGCCCTCGGGCAATGCATCCAGCCGCATCGGCTTTCGCGGCACCGAAGACCTGGGCGGCGGGCTGGCCGCGAGCTTCTGGCTCGAAGCGCCGCTGAGCAACGACACGGGTGGCGGCATCGCGAACTTCGGTCGCCGCTCCACGCTGAGCCTCAGCGGCCCCTTCGGTGAAGTGCGCCTGGGCCGCGACTACACGGCCTCGTTCTGGAACGACGCCGTGTTCGATCCCTTCAGCGTCAACGGCGTGGGCACCAACCTGATCGCGGTGGTCAACAGCAACATCGCGGCTTCGCGTGCGCTGGCGACCGGCGGCCTGCTGAACGGCGGCCTCTCGGCGGGCACCGACAGCTACCTGCGCACGAGCAACGCCATCAGCTACTTCCTGCCGTCGAACCTGGGCGGCTTCTACGGTCAGGTGCAGTACGCGCTGCACGAAAACACCAAGGTCAGCAACGTGCCCGACAGCCCCTCGCAGCGCGGTCGCTACGTGGGCGGACGCATCGGCTGGGCCAGCGGTCCGGCCGACGTGGCGCTGGGCTACGGAGAGAGCACGCTGGCCAGCGCCGCCGCGCAGAGCGAGAAGATCAAGAGCCTGAACATCGGGGCCTCGTACGACTTCGGCGTGGTGAAAGTGTTCGGCGAATGGTCGCGCGTGCGTGATGTGCGCAACAGCGCCACGCCGTTCGCCAGCGGTTCGCTGCGCCTGAGCGACCGCTACGACGGCCTCATGGCCGGCGTGAACGTGCCGCTGGGCGCGGGCGTGGTGCGCGCCTCGTATGCGCGCGTGCGCTTCGTCAACGGCCTGGGCCTGCCCGATGGCAATTCGTCGGTCAACAAGCTGGCGCTGGGCTATGTGCACAACCTGTCCAAGCGCACGGCGCTGTACGCCTCTGTGGCGCGCATCCACATTGCCAACGGCCGCAACAACCCGACCGTGATGGGCGTGACGCCGCTGGTGCTGAGCCTGCCGGCGATCTTTCCGCAGCCGGCCTATGCGACCACCAACGGCATGCAGCCGCACCGCGCGCTGGGCTACGACGTGGGTATTCGCATGGCGTTCTGAGCGCCTGACAACCGCGGCGGCGCCCCCGCGCCGTCGCTTCGGTGTGGCACGATCCACGGATGCTTCAACCGTCCCGCCGCATCCCGTACCGCACCTGGCCGGGCGCGCTCGCGATCCTCCTGGCCATTGCCGCGTATGTCGGCGGCCTCACCTTCTGGAACAACCACACGCCCGGCAGCCGGCCGCTGCCCGCGGGCGAGACCGTGTCGGTCGGCCATGCGCGCTTCGAGCCCGCACCGGGCTGGCAGATGGACGTGTCGCGCTCGAAGGCGGGCCAGTCGCTCATGCTCTTCAAGGGCGGCCACAAGTTCCTCGTGACCACGCGCCTGTGGATCGGCGGGCCCGACGGCCCCATGGTGCGCCAGCAGCGGCTCATGGAGCGCGGCCAGGGCCTGACGGTCGAAGGCGACGTGTCCGACTTCGTCACCGGCTGGGGCCTGCAGGGCAAGACCTTCGCCTACTACGGCGCCAAGCTCGCCGGCCGCTTCTGGCAGGTGGTCGACACGCAGCGCCGCTCGCTGGTGCAGATCGACGTGTACGGCCCCACCGACGGCTTCAACGAAGCGCTCGCCGACGCTCGCAAGATGCTCGACTCGATGGACCTGGAGGCACCGCTGTGAGCACCACCACCGAAGCCCCCACCGACGCCATCGCCACGCAGGAAGACGCCGACTGGCCGATCGGCACCGACTCGTTCTTCCAGCCGCAGCGCGCCGCGTTCTGGCTGCTCGCGGCGTTGATCCTCAACGGCTTGTTCTACACCGTGTCGATGTTCTCGCTGGGCTTTCGCGTGGTGCCCGTCACCGCGCTGCTCGGGCTCCTGGTGTGGGGCGGCTACACGGCGGCGTTCGTGCTGTTCTTCCGCACGCTCGACCTGCTGGAGCAGCACCCGCCCGAGGCCTACGTGCTGGCCTTTGCATGGGGCGGGCTGGGCGCGGTGTACTTCGCGGCGCCGGCCAACATCGCCATCCAGAGCCTGTGCGCCAAGCTGGTGTCGCCCGAGTTCGTCGCGGTCTGGGGGCCGGCCATCGCGGGGCCGATCACCGAAGAGTTCCTGAAGCTTGCGGGCGTGATCCTGCTGGTGCTGATTGCGCGCAACCAGTTCGAAACGTATCTGTCGGTGCTGATCGTCGGCGCCATGGCCGGGCTGGGCTTCCAGGTGATCGAGAACCTGAGCTACACGGTGAACAGCGCCGTGAACTTCCCGCTCGAGAACCAGGTGTACCCGGTGCTCTACCACCTGCTGATGCGCGGGCTGCTGAGCGGGCTGTGGAGCCATGCGGCCTACACGACCATCGCCTCGTTCGGCGTCGCGTGGTTCCTGCTCAACCCGCAGCGTTCGATGGCGGCGCGCATCGGCTGCGCCCTCTTCTACTTCGCACTGGCGTGGGCGATGCACTTCATCTGGAACTCACCGCTGCTCGAAGACCGCTTCGACGACGGCTTTGTCGGCATCGCGCTGCTGCTGGTCGTCAAGGGCATCCCGGTGGTGATCGCCGCCGCCTTCGTGTGGCGCGCCGCCGCGCGCGAGAACGGCACCTACCTGCACGCGCTGGCCGCCTACTTCGTGCCCGAGCGCGAGCTGATCCGCGACGACGAATGGGTGCGCCTGGGTGCGCCGCTGCTGCGCTACCGCGTGCGCCGCGACATGGGCAAGGAATTCGGCCAACGTGCCCGGCGCCTGAAGGCGCAGCTGCAGCGCGAACAGCTGCGGCTCATCCTGAAGGCCGGCACGCACGGGCGCGGGCCGCAGACGCGGCGCCATGAAGTCGCGGTGCGGCGCCTGCGGGCCGAGCTCGATCTGCTCACGCGGCCGCAGGGCTGACGCTTTACTTCGCCGGCAGGTACAGCCGCGGATCGACCGCCTTGCCGCGGTAGCGGATCTCGAAGTGCAGCTTGGCGCGGCCGCCTTCGGCCGGGCCGATCTCGGCGAGCTTCTGGCCGCGCTGCACGCGCTGGCCCTGCTTCACGCCCACGGTGCCCACGTTGGTGTAGATCGACATGTACGAGCCGCCGTGGTCGACCATGATGACGCTGCCGTAGCCGCGCATGGTTTCGGTCGCAGCCACCGAGCCGGCGCCGATCGAATGCACGGGCTCGCCGCTGCTGCCGCCGATGTCCAGGCCCTTGTTGCTGTTGCCGTTGAAACCGGCAATGACCGCGCCCTGCGTCGGCCAGCTCCAGTCGGCGCGCCGCGACGCGGGCGGTACGACAGGGTCGCGCTCGCGAGGGACGGGCTTGGGTTTTTCTGCATTGCTGCCGCCACTGCTGCTGCGCGGCGGGGGCGTTGCACCACCCGACACGGCACCGCCCGGCGGCACCACGCGCAGCACCTGGCCGGCTTCGAGCTGGTCGGGGTCCTTGATCTGGTTCCAGCGGGCAATCTCGGCCGTCGTCCGGCCGTGCCGCTGCGCGATGCGGTAGAGCGTGTCGCCCGTCTGCACGACGTATTCACCGGGGCCGGCCACCGGCGTGCTCGGCGTGGTGGAACATGCACCCACCAGCAATGCCGCCATCAACGCGGCGCATGCGCCCCATCTTCTCCCTGTCACAACCACGCGCTGAGTCCTTTCTGAATCGTCCGGATCGCGCGACCTCGCAGGTCGAGGCGCGCCTGAACAATGCGGCAAGGCTACCAGCAGTCGTTGCGCGGACATTGCGCCCGCAGGCGAAGCCCCCTATTTCTTCGGCTGCAGCAGCTGCTGCAGGTTGGCCATGTTCTCGTTCAGGCGGTCCTGCACCACCTTCCAGCTGTTGTTGCGCGCCTGCGCTTCCAGCTGCGCCAGTTCGCGGAAGTTGTCGACGGCCTGCTGCACACCACGCTGCGCAGCCTCGGTCTGCTGGGAGAGGGCGTCGGTGCCGGTGGCGTCCTTCAGTGCGTCCTGCCACTGGGCCAGCGTGTCGCGCAGGATCTCGCCGCGCCGCTGCGCGAGCGACTGGATGCCTTCGTAGGCCTGCCGGTTGGCCTCGGCGAGCGCCTCCATGTCCTTGCGCTGCCACTCCACGAGCGCGCCAACGTCCACGCCGGGCAGCTTGAGCTGTTCGATCAGCTTGCCGAAGTCCTCCATCGACGGCAGCGCCGTGGGGAAGAGAGGGCTGGTGTTGGCTGCGGTCTTGCTGGTTGCCATGAATCGAATCTCCTTGAGTGAGTGAAATAGCGGGTAACGAAAAAAGTCAGGCCGTCGCGAGCTGCGAGCGGCGCGCGGCGGCGGGCCGCATGACGAGCAGCAGGACCACGCCGGACGACAGCCACAGCCCGATCGCCAGGAACATGCTGTTGTCCGAGCTGCCCGAAGCGGTGGTGATCCATGCGGTGATCACCGGCATCACGGCGGGCCCGAGGTTGCCCAGGCTGCTGATCAGCGCAATGCCGCCGGCCGCCGACTTGCGCGGCAGGTACTCGCTGATGGCCGCGAAGAAGATCGGCGTGTTGGCCGACTGGCCGATGCTCATCACCGCGAGCCCTGCCAGCGCCAGCATCAGGTTGCCGCCGCTGAAGACGGCCACCAGCAGGCCGGCCGAGGCCAGCGCCACGCAGAAGAAGAAGTGCTTGCGCCGCTCCAGGTGCTTGTCGGAACTGCGGCCGACGAACACCATGCCGATGGCGCCGAAGACCGCGGGTATCGCGGACAACAAGCCGACCATGAACACGTCGCCCACGCCCCAGTTCTTGATGAGCGTCGGCACCAGGAACACCAGCGTGTAATTGGCGCCCAGGAACAGGAAGTACACGAAGGCCATCGTGAACACCTTGGGGTCGCGCAGCAGCGCCCAGAACGAACCGTGCGAGGCGGTCTCCACCGCATGCGGCTCGTTGTCCAGGTGGTTGCGCAGCGCGAGCTTCTCGGAAGGCGTGAGCCAGTGGGCCTGCTCGGGCTTGTCCTTCAGATAGAAGAACGCGACGATGCCGAGCACCGAGGCCGGCAGTCCCTGCACCACGAACAGCCACTGCCAGCCATGGTGGCCGCCCAGGCCGTTCATGTACTTCATGATCCAGCCCGACAGCGGTCCGGCCAGCAGGTAGCCGATGGCCGTGGCCGTCATGAAGATCGAGATCACCTTGCAGCGCCGCGCCGAGGGGTACCAGTAGGTGAGGTACAGGATGATCCCCGGGAAGAAGCCTGCCTCGAAAGCGCCGAGCAGGAAGCGCAGCACGTAGAACTGCGTGGTGGTCTCCACGAACATCATGGCCGAGGCCACGAGCCCCCAGCAGAACATGATGCGCAGCAGCGTCTTGCGTGCGCCGATCTTCTCGAGCATCAGGTTGCTCGGCACCTCGAAGAGAAAGTAGCCGATGAAGAAGATGCCCGCACCCAGCGCATAGGCCTCGTTGCTGAAGGCCAACGTCTGCTTCATCTGCAGCTGCGCGAAGCCGATGTTGATGCGGTCGATGAAGGCGACGATGTAGCAGAGGATCAACAGCGGCAGCAGGTGCCAGCTGACTTTGGAAAACAAAGCCTCGTCCGCCGCGTTGTACGGCGCGCGGGCGGGGGCCTGCGCAGAAGTGGGGGTCATGGTCTTGCTTCCTTGGGGGTCGGTCGATGAAGGGATCGTCGGGAAGGACTAGGCAGCAGCAGCGGTGGCGCGCTTGCCCTTGGCAGCGGTGGCCGGCTTGCGCGGCGCGCGGGGCTTCTTGCTGGCGGGCGCTGCAGCCGCAGCGGTGGCACGTGGCTTGGCCGCGGCGGGCGCCTTCGCGCGGCGTGGGGCCTTGGCGGGCACGACCTCGGCCTCCACCTCTTTCGCGACCACCGGCTGGGCCGCGGCCCCGATGCTCGGCAGCCGCTCGATCTGCCGCAGCGCCGCGCGCAGGTGACCGATCAGCTCGTACGACTCTTCCTGCGACAGGATGCGGCGGCAAGCCGTGAGGCCGAAGTCGAGCGAGCCCGCGTAGCTCTGCACCGTGATGTTCAGCGCACTGCCGTGGTACGGAATCGAGACGGGGTAGAAGTGCATCATCCGCGCGCCCGCCACATAGAGCGTGGCGCCCGGGCCCGGCACGTTCGAGATCAGCACGTTGGCCGCGGGCGGCACGCGGCGCGCCAGGTTGGAGCGCCCGTAGAGCGAGGCCAGGCTGGTCATGAGCCAGGGCGAGCCGGTGATCGGCATGTCCACGCCGAGCACCGGCTTGAGCTCGCGCACCACGGCCTTGGCCGCTTCCGACGACGCATGGATCGCCTTGAAGCGCTCGGCCACATCGCCGATGTCGGTCGCCAGGTCGACGCGCACCATCGACACCTGGTTGTTCATCGAATCGTCGCCCTCCGCGCGCAGGCTCACGGGCACGCCGGCGATCAGCGCTTCTTTCGGCAGCAGGTTGCGCTCCTTGAGGAAGCGCGCCAGCGCCTCGCTGCACATCGCCATCACGATCGTGTTGACGGTGCCGCCCACGCGCTTGCCCAGCGCCTTCAGTTCGTCGAAGGGCAGCGACATCGTGCTGTACGAACGCTGGTTGGTGATGGCGTCGTTGAACATGCTCTTGGGCGCCATGCCCAGGCTCAGGCGGCGCTGGCCCTTGCCGGTCTGCTGGCTCGCGAGCACGCTGCCGGCCGCCGTGAGGGCGCGCGCGGCGGCCGGCAGCAGCTCGGCGAGCTTGCGGTACTGGCGCGCCGAGTTGGACACCGCCGCCTGCAACAGCTCGGCCACGCCGAGCTGGTAGTGGCTGCCGCCGCCGCGCTTGCGGCGCGCGGGCCGCACCTCGCGCATCTGCGCCGTGGTGTCGTAGAGCACCTTGGCCAGCTCGGTGCCGGCCTTGCCGTCGACGCCGCTGTGGTGGGCCTTGGTATAGAAGGCCACCTGGCCGTTTTCCAGGCCTTCGATGACGTACATCTCCCACAGCGGGCGGCTGCGGTCGAGCAGGCTCGAATGCAGCCGCGCGACCAGGTGGTGCAGCTGCTCCATGGTGCCGGGGCGGCGCAGCGTGAGGCTGCGCACGTGGTAGTCGAGGTCGATGTCGTCGTCGTCGATCCACACCGGCTCGGCCAGCTCGAAAGGCATCTGCGCGAGCTTGCGCGTGAGCACCGACGCCAGGTGCAGCCGCTTGCCCAGCATGCCCTTCACGTCTTCGTAGTAGTCGCCCCGGTAGCCCTCGGGCAGGTCCAGGAGCATGAGGCTGCCGACGTGCATCGGCGTCTCGGGGGTTTCAAGGTGCAGGAACGACGCGTCCATGCTGCTCAGGTGGTCCATGGCGTGGCCTCTTTCGTCGGTTGGATTAGGGGGGTGCCGTTCAGGCGAGGGCCGCGGCGACGGCCTGAGCGCGCAGCTCTTCGTCCACGAGGTCTTTCTTCGAGAGCTTGCCGACCGCCGTCTTGGGCAGCGCGGCGCGGATCTCCAGGGCCTGCACCATCTCGTGCTTGCCCACGCGCTCCTTGAGGAAGGCCTGCAGCTGCGCCAGCGTGAAGGGCTCGGCGCCGGCCTTGAGCATCACGAAGGCCTTGGGCGACTGCCCGCGGTACTCGTCGGGCACGCCGATCACCGCCACCTCGTTCACCGCCGGGTGCTGGTAGATCGCTTCTTCGAGCACGCGCGGATAGACGTTGTAGCCGCTGCACAGCAGCATGTCCTTGCAGCGGTCGACGATGAAGACGAAGCCGTCGTCGTCCATGTAGCCCACGTCGCCGGTGCGAAAGAAGCCGTCGAAGGTGGTGCTGTCGGCCGTGGCCTCGGGCTTGTTCCAGTAGCCCTTCATCACGTTCGGGCCCTGGATGCACAGCTCGCCCTTCTCGCCCAGCGGCACGTAGCGCGAAGGGTCCTCGAGGTCGAGCATCTTGATGAGCACGCCCGGGTGCGGAATGCCGCACGAGCCCGCCTTGCGCTGGCCGTGCGCGGGCGAGAAGGTGCCGGTGGGCGAGGTCTCGGTCATGCCCCAGCCTTCGGCCAGCCAGGTGCCGGTGATGGCGCGGAAGCGCTCGCCGACCTCCATCGGCAGCGGCGCGCCGCCCGAGTTGCACAGCTTGAGCGAGTGCAGGTCGTACTGCGGCGTGTCGGGGTCGCCGATCACCGCGGTGAACATGGTGGGCACGCCGCAGAAGGTGGTGAGTTTTTTCTCGGCGATGTCGCGCAGCGCGGCCTTGGGGTCGAAGCGCAGGTGCTGCACGATCTCGGCGGCCAGGCGCACGCCCAGCAGCAGGTTGACCGTGAGCGCGTAGATGTGAAACGGTGGCAGCACCGCGAGCAGCCGCTCGGTGCCCATCTGCAGCACGGGCGGCGTGCCCGACTGCGTGATCACCACCTGCTCGCAGGCCGACGACAGGTTGGCATGCGTGAGCATCGCGCCCTTGGGCAGGCCGGTGGTGCCGCCCGTGTACTGCAGGATGGCCAGGGCCTCGCGCGGATCGCCGAGCGGGTGCGGCGTGTAGCGGCCGTCGTTGTCGAGCAGCTCGGAAAAGCGCAGGTGGTGCTCGTCGCCGGAGATGTCGACCGTTTCGTTCTTCGCCTTCATCTGCGCGGCCACCTGCTCCGGTGCGCCGGTCATCTCGGCGAGGTTGCCGACGATGAGCTTCTTCAGCCGTGTCTTGCCGAGCATGGCGGTCATCTGCGGGTACAGCGCTGCCAGGTCGAGCGTGATGAGGAAGTCGGTCTGGCTGTCCTCGATCTTGTGCTCGAGCACCTTCGCCGCATCGAGCGGCGAGTAGTTGACCACCGTGCCGCCCGCCTGCAGCACGCCGAACAGCGCGACCAGGTAGTGCGGCGTGTTCGGCAGGAACAGGCCCACGTGCACGCCGGGGCGCACGCCCAGGGCCTGCAGCCCCTTGGCGGCGCGGTCGACCAGCGCGCCGAGCTCGCGGTAGTTCAGGCGCTTGCCCATGAAGTCGATGGCCGGCCGGTCGGGGAAGCCGGCCACGGCGTCGGTCAATATCTGCTGGACCAACGTGGGCGTGATGTCGTGGTCCCACGCCACGCCTTCGGGGTAGGAAGCCAGCCAGGGCTTGCTGTTCATGTGCGTCTCCAGGAAGTGAGTGAGTGACGGAGTGAGTCGGTGATGCGGCGGGTCAGGCGGCCTTGCGCACATCGCGGTGCGGGTCGAGGTACAGCAGGCGGCGCAGGCCTTCGCGGCGGAAGGGCTTCCATTCGCCCTCGGGCTGTGCGAGCCGGTCGGCAATGGCGTAGAGCACCACGGGGTTGTGGCCGAGGCCGCAGTGGCTGCCCTCGACCTCGATGTTTTCCGAGGTCGCGGTCTCGCGTTCGCGGCAGCCTTGCCAGGCCACGATGCCGTCGCTGCGGCTGTAGATGGCGCTGGCCGGCACGGGCGGCGGCGTGCGCATGCGTTCGCGCTCGGGCCAGTCGTCGACCTTGCGCTCGCTCACCCTCTCGTACAGCCGCCACGCGTTGCTCGCACGCGGTTCACCCGCGAAGGGGCTGCCGAGCGTGATGACGCTGCGCACCTGCGAGGGCGCGCGCCGTGCCAGCTCGCGTGCGAACACGCCGCCCAGGCTCCAGCCGACGATGCTCACCTTGCGCTGATAGCGCTCGTGCAGCTCGGCCAGGCGCTCCTGCATCTGGTCTTCCACGCCGGGGCGCGGGCCGAAGTTGGGGCCGAGCTTCCATCCGTGCGCGCGGTAGCCGCGGTCGCGCAGGAAGGCGCGCAGCGGTTGCGTCGATGCATCGCTCGCCGAAAGGCCGGGCAGCACGAGCACAGGATGCCCGTCGCCCGCGGGCGCCATGCGCAGCATCGGGGCCATGGTGAAGAACGCGGACAGCTCCGCCACGGCGCGCCACTCGAGCATCAGCAGGCGACGGGACGGCGGAGCCATCGAAGAGGATTCGGTCATGGTCATCTCGGGAGTGGAGGGAAAGGGAAAGAAAAAAGAGAGGAAGAAAAAGCCCGACGTGCAGTCGCGATGCACACGGCTACCCGGTCGGGCGGTCGTTCGAGAGAGGATCGAGATCGGGGAAAAGGGAAAGCAGCGACGCGCAACGGCGGCGCCCTGCCTGTGAGTCGGCTCGCATGCATAGGGTGAACCCGCTGCGTACGTCCAGTCCGTGCCGGGCATGCCGGCACGCGCGAGGTGCATCCATGTGTTGTCTGTCTCCTGTCGGCCTCGTCCGCGCCTTCAGCGAGGCTCGGATCGGGCACTTTGTTTTGGTTGCTCCGGGCGCCATCTTTTCGCGGCGACGTCGACAAGAAAAGGTGCGATGCGACCACTTCGCGGTGATTTCGGGACGCGTGTGGAAACGACGCGCAGGGGCGACTCACAACTGCGAACAGAGGTGTGGATCGACGGCCACATGCGTGACACGCGAACGCCGCACGAAGGCGCTCGCGTGTGGATCAGCAGTGAAGTTCGCGATGCCCGATGCGGCATCGCTCGAAGAAGCTCAGGCCTTGGCCGCGCGGTAGTCCTGCGGGCTGCGGCCGGTCCAGCGCACGAAGGCGTGGCGGAAGTTCGAGGCGTCGCTGTAGCCCAGTCGCTCGGCGGTTTCCTCGGTGGTCATGCGCGTGGTGCGCAGGTACTCGATGGCCAGCACGCGGCGCACGTCGGCCAGGATGCCGCGGTAGGTCGTACCTTCGGTCTCGAGCCGGCGACGCAGGGTGCGCGGATGGATCGACAGCTCCGAAGCCATCGGCTCGATGGTCGGAAAGCGCCACGGCATGTGGTCGATCAGCGTGCGCCGCACCACCGACGAGACGCCGCCAGAGCGCGGCAGGTCGGCCAGCACCTGCTGGCACATCTCGCTCACCATCGCATGCGTGACCGAGTCGGGCCGCCGCGGCGGCTGGTCGACCCACGGCGAGCCGATGCGCAGTTCATCGCGCGGCTGCCCGAACGCCACGGGGCAACCGAACAGCGTGCGGTAGGCGCTCAGGTCTTCGGGCTCGGCAAAGCGCACGTGCAATGCAGAGAGCGCGAACGAAGGACCGAAGAGATCGCGGCCCAGCCGCAGGTGCACCGCGAAGGCGAACTCGAGCGCGAAGCGGTACAGCGGGTCTTGCGGGTCGGACGACAGCAGCACCTCGTAGGGCAGCACCGCGGTGCCACCGCTGCACGCGTACGACACCGGCCCCGCCACGGGGCCCATGACGCGGTTGTACTTGATGCTGAAGTCCATCAGGTCGGCATGCGTGGGACTGCTCAGCAACCCGTAGCCGTACATGCCGTAGGCCGTGAGGTGCATGCGGATGCCCGCGCGGAAGGCGATGGTGGGACCGGGCGCAAGACGCACCGCGTTGCGGAAGACGATGGCCGCTTGCTCGTAGGAAATCCGCGTCGCGGGTGCGCGCAGTTGTTCTTCCGTCAGGCCGCTTCCGCTCAGGGTGTGTCCCGGTGTGATGCCTTCTTCGACCAGGGTGGCGACGATGGCTGCGACGCGCTGGGGTCCGTAGACGCGTGACGCGAAGTCGGGTGGCGAACGATGCACGGCGATTCAATCCCTTCAGAACACGTGCCTTCGATTGCAAAGCCGCCACTGGCTTCGCACTCCAAGGTCGTCGCAGGATATCGAAGCGTTCTGCGCGTGCAGACTCGGAGTTTCCCGATGGTGCGAAATTGTCCCAAAGTCACTCGCGGATGGTCTGAACGAACCTTTCTCGCTGCAACGCCCCACGGAAAGATCGTCGGCGAACCACCGGCCCGGCCGCAGGGCACAAAGCGCAACGCGCGACGGTTGCCTTTCGCTTCTCTTCCTTTCTCTCCCCTTCCTTTTCACAGCCACGCCCCATGCAACGCGCCCCTTCTCCCCCTTTGTTCGCTTCGTCCAACGGCATCGAGCTGGCGTATGACTGCTTCGGCGATCCGGCCGCGCCACCGCTGCTGTTGATCATGGGTCTGGGCACGCAGATGATTGCGTGGGACGAAGCCTTCTGCGAACGCCTCGCCACGCGCGGCTACCGCGTCATCCGTTTCGACAACCGCGACATCGGACTGTCCACGCGCCTGACCATCGCGGGTATTCCCGACGTGGCGAAGCTGCTGGGGCAAGCCCTGGCCGGCGTGCCCGTGAGCGCATCGCAGGTGCCGTACACACTGGCCCACATGGCCGACGATGCCGTCGGCCTGCTCGATGCGCTCGACATCGAAAGCGCCCACATCGTCGGCGCCTCGATGGGCGGCGCCATCGGCCAGGAGATCGCGCTGCGCCATCCGGCGCGCGTGCGTACGCTGGTGTCGATCATGGCAACGAGCGGCGCCCCCGACCTGCCGCCGCCCCAGGCGCTGCAGGTGCTGCTAACGCCCACGCCGCTGGACCGCGCGGGCTACATCGCGCGCCAGCAGCAGGTGATGAAGGTGCTGCGTGCCGGTTCGCATCCGGACGAAGAGGCGCTCGATGCCGCACGCGCGGGACGCACGTTCGAACGCGGCCTGCACCCGGCCGGCTACGCGCGCCAGCTCGCAGCGATCATCGCGTCAGGCAGCCGCAGGGAGCGACTGGCGTCGCTGAAGGTGCCGACGCTGGTGATCCATGGCGATGTCGATCCGCTGGTGCCCCTCGAATGCGGGAAGGATGTGGCGCGGCATGTGCCCGGTGCAAAGATGGTGACCATCGAGGGCATGGGGCACGCGCTGCCGAAGGTGACGTGGGCGCCGGTGATCGATGCGATTGCGGGGCACGCGGTGGCGGCGCGCTGAATCGATCCATCGATCAGTCGGGCGCGCGCTCTCTGCTGCGGGCCTGCGCATGGCCCAGGAAGGCACGCAGCTGCGAGGGCCGCACCGGCTTGACGAGCACTGGCAGGCCGGCCTCGCGTGCCGCCGCCAGGTAGTCGCCTCCCACATCGCCGGTCACGATCAACGCGGGCAGTTCAGCCTCGTTCAATGCAAGGCGCAGGTCCGCGATGGCCTGGATGCCGCTCACCTGCACGCCGAGCCGCAGGTCGACCACCAGCGCATCGGGCCGAAAGCCCGCCTGCAGGCAACCCAGCGCACCCGCCATGTCGCTCGCGGCGCGCACCTCCGCGCCCCACGACGCCAGCAGCCCTTGCAGCGCCTGCAACGAACTCTGGTCGTCATCGACCACGAGCACGCGCGCCGCCAATGCGGCCGTCGATGACGCGGCGAGCCGCTCGGCATCGCCCACCCGCGCGCTCTCGGCCGCATCGGCCAACGGCACCTGCACTTCGAACACGCTGCCCTGCCCCGGCTGCGAGCGCACGGTCACGCCCAGGTCGAGCAGCTCGCTCAATCGCTTGACCGTCGCGAGGCCGAGGCCGTAGCCCAGGCGGCGGTCGCGTGCCGGGTTATCGATTTGATAGAACTCGTCGAAGATGTGCGGCAGGTGCTCGGGCGTGATGCCGATGCCCGTGTCTTCGATGGCCAGCCGCAGCCAGCCGTTGTCGACCGAGCCGACGATCCGTACCGTGCCCTTGCGCGTGTAGCGGATGGCGTTCGCCAGCAGGTTGGTGAGCACGCGCGTGAGCAAGGCGCGGTCGCTGCGGACGGTGGCGGCGTCGATCGCCATTTCGAACTTCAAGCCCTTGGCCGCGGCCACCGCCTGGTGCGGCCGGCAGCAGTCGCGCAGCAGCGCGTCGATGGCGAAGAGCGACCACTGCGGGCTGATCGATCCAGCATCGGCGCGCGTGATGTCGAGCAGGTCATCGACCACGTCGGTCATGCCGTCGGCGCAGGCCACGAGTTGCTCCGAAAGCTGTTGCACCTGCGGTTGCGTGCTGACCGTGTGCAGGGTCTGCGCGAGCAGCGCCATCGCGTTGAGCGGCTGGCGAAGGTCGTGGTTGGCCGAGGCGAAGAAGCGCATGCGCGCCGCCACGGCTTCTTCGGCGGTCTGGCGGGCCGAGCGGCTGCGTTCGTTTTCGGCGCTCAGCGCGGTCACCAGTTCGGCATTGCGCCGCCGCTGCGCCTGGATCTCGTGAAGCGCACGCGAGAGCTCCCTGGAACTCAGCAGCGTGTAGACGCCAATCAAGGTCACGATCATCGCCATGGCCAGGTGGTAGCTGCCGCCGAACCAGATGTCGCGCAGCACCAGCGGGCCGAGGATGAAGCCCACATAGACGATGGCCGACCGCTCCATCGTCGAGAGCCGGATCGCGCCACCGAGCGAGACGGTGACCATCGTGATGTGAAGGATGGCCTCGGCCTGCGCCGGCCCGTCGTTCTGCAGCAGCACGCACAGAACGCCCCACGACAAGGCCAGGCTCTGGCTGCTGGCCATGAGGGGCAGCGCCATCGCCGTGAGATTCGACCGAAGGCCGGGCCGCAGCGCCCATGCGACCCAGATGCCGCCCCGCACGGCGACGAGAAAGCAGTAGACGGCGAACCACGCCTGCATGCGCGCACCGTCCGCGCCCGTCGCGTACTCGCGATAGCACAGGTACCCGCCGAGCGCGGCCAGCATCCACGCCCAGGGCGTGGTGCGGATCATCTGCTCGACCTGCTGGAGCTGAAGGTCCGAGAAGCGCAGGCACGCGGCGATGAGGCCACGCGCACCGGGGTCGCGCTGCGCTCTCAGCGAAGGTGCGAGGGCGGCAGGCACCGAAGGCTTCATCGCGGCTCCAGCAGCAGCCCCGCGCGCCGCGCCTGGACCAGCAGGTGGGTGCGATTGCGCGCGTCCATCGTGTCGAGCAGCGCCGTGATGTGGAGCTTGACCGTGCGCTCCGCGATCGCCAGCTCGGCGGCGATCTGTTTGTTCTGGCGGCCCTGCGCCACCAGCAGCAGCACTTCGAGCTGGCGCGGCGTGAGGCTCGCCACTGGCAGGCCGGTGCGCGAGGTCAGCACATCGAAAGACTCGCCACCCGCGGCCACCTCGTCCAGCGCCGCGGCGATGTGCGCCACCGAGCGCGACTTGCCGATGAAGCCGGCCGCACCCGCGGCGCGTGCGCGCGCGGCGAGTGCGGGTTCTTCATCGCCAGAGATCATCAGGCGCGACACGAGAGGATGCCGGGCACCGAAGAGGCGCAAGCCCTCGAGGCCGTCTTCACCGCCCAGGCGGTAGTCGATCAGCACGATGTCGGGCGCGCACTGCGAGGCGCACGCCACGCCCTCGGCCAGCGAGAGCGCGGTCTGCACTTCGAAGTCGGGGCGGGCGTGCGTCAGCGCATGCGCAAAGCCGACACCGAACAGCGGGTGATCGTCGACAAGCAGGAGTTTCATGGTGCCGTGATCCTTGGGTGCGGGTCCGGCCCGCGCCCTCTCCTCGTAGGGCGCCATTGTTGTCTACACCGGCGCATCGGTGCCGCGCCGGCTGTCGCGACGCCTCAGTTGCAGCGGCCGGCCGCGCGCAGCAGCGCATTGCAGGCCGGTGCGGGACCCGTCGCCGGCCGCGTGGCGGAGCGGCGCGCGGACGCGGGGGCGTCGCTCTGGCGCATCTCCTGGCAGACGGCATCGCTGACCACCCGGCCCACCACCGACACCGAACCCTCCACGTAGCAGCTGTAGAGCCGCCCGCCATCGGTGCGGGCCTGGAAGGTCGTCTGCACACCGCTGTCGGCCCGGTTCGAGATGGTGAACGCCTGCGGCGGCAGGCCCAGCGCGCGCGAGGTGTTCGTGACGATGGCGTCGTCGGCCACGGCATGCGAAGCGCATCCGCCTGCCAGAGCGGCAGCCATGAGAAGCAAGGGCACGCAGAGAAGCGTTCGTGAAGAGGTCATGCGGCAAGCCTATCGGGACACCTTGCGCCGGCCCTACGATCCGCCCCTCTGGAACGAACAAGCACAGAAGGCGCCGGGCCCCGGCGCCAGCGGACGCGGAGGAACACAGACATGACGAAGACGAGCAGCTACGGACGGTGGATGGTGTGCGCAGGCGCGCTGGCCCTGCTGGCGGCCTGCGGCGGCGGCGGTGGCGGATCGGGCGGCGGCGCGTTGCCGCCCCTCGGCCTCTTTCCGCCCGCGCCCCCGCCGGCGGTCGCGACCCATCGCCTGGAAGTCGGCATCACCGGCAGCGGCCGCGTCGGATCGCAGCCTGCGGGCATCGACTGCATCGATCGCTGCAGTGCGGATTTCAACGCGGGCACCGAGGTCGTCCTCGCGGCCACGCCGGCCGCGGGACAGGTGCTCGGCAATTGGGGCGGCGCATGCAGCGGCAACGCCAGCACCTGCACCGTGCGAATGGACGCAGCACTCGGCGTGACGGCCACATTCGCGGCGGCTCCGCCGGTGATCGGCTGGGGCGACGCGTCGGCGCTGTCGGCCGGCGGCGCCAGCCTGCCGAAGACTGCGATCGACGCGCAAGGGCGCGCGCTGGTCGTGTGGCGCCAGGTCGAAGGCAGTCCCCAGGTGGATCGGTTGTGGGGCAGCCGCTACCTGCCCGGCAGCGGCTGGACCGCGCCGCAGCGCCTCGAGGCCAACGCCGGCGGCGTGCGCGACATCCGCGTCGCCATCGACAAGCCCAGCGGCCGCGCCGTCGTGCTGTGGACCCAGCTGAGCTCCGTGACCGGCTACGACCTGTGGGCGCTGCCCGTCGACCCTGCAGGCGGCTGGGGCAGCCCCGCGCTGCTGGAGACCGGCACCGGCATCGTCGGCAACGCCAGCGTGGGCATCGACGCCAACGGCAACGCCGTCGCCGTGTGGTCGCAGATCGGGCCGGCCACACGCTTCAGCATCTATGCCAACCGCTACACCCCGGCCAGCGGCTGGGGCACCGCCGTGCTCATCGAGACCAACGAAGTCGTGGGCAGTGTCGACGGCGACCCGGCCGTCGTGGTCGCGGGGTCCGGCGAATCGGTCGCGGTGTGGAAGCGCTCCGACGGCAGCAGCGCCTCGCTCTGGACCAACCGCGCCAACGCAAGCGGCATCTGGACCACCGCCACCGAACTCGTGCCCGACACCGGCACCGGCCACTCCATCGGCGCCCACGACCTGGCGATCGACGCCGCCGGCAACGCGCTGCTGGCCTGGGGCCAGGCCGACCTGCCCGGCGGCAGCAACCAGTGGGAGAGCGCCGTGTGGTTCAAGCGTTTCTCGGCGGGCGCATGGCAGAGCAGCGCCGCCCGCGTGGGCGCGCCGTTCGTCGCCACGCAAGCGTTGCTGAGCACGCCCGTGCTGCGCATGAATGCAGCGGGTGCGGCGGTCGTGAGCTGGGGACGGCTGGACAACGCGCTCATGGCGGCGACGGCGGCACCGGGGGCTGCATTCGGCGCGGACCGTGCGGTGCGGGCGGCGGCCTCACAGGCGTTGGCGAGCTTGCCTGCTGTGGGTGTCGACGATGCGACGAACGCGCTGGTGGCATGGGCGCAGGGCAATGGCGTGGGGACGAGCGATCTCTATGCGGCTCGGCACACGCTGGCGGATGGCTGGGGGACGCCTGTGGCTCAGGAGGGCACGGATGAAGTTGCGACTGCGCCGGATCTGGCGATGAATGAAGTGGGGAATGCGGTGCTGGCTTGGCAGCAGTTTGAGGCGGCGAGTGGGACGCGCATCGTGGTGCGGCAGTACGGGTCGGGGAGGTAGTTGCGTGAGGGGGCAAATGGCTGCCCCCTAATCGCAGCCATGGCGACCACTCGCCCAAAGTGTGGGGGCTCGACGCCGAGGTCCACGAGCCCTGATCACACGCCTATCGGCGTGACGGTGCAATCAGGCGCGGCGGCCCGGCCACGTCGCCAAGGCCTGGTCGACGACTTCGTAGAGGGCGACCCGCGTTGCGCCGGCTTTCGCCTGGACCGCCATTCCCTGCGTCAAGGCCATGATGAAGCGCGTGAGTCCGCCTGCATTCGCGGAATCTGGCAGGTCTCCTTCGGCCTTCGCCCGCTCCAGCCGCTTGTGCAAGGCGGTTTCCGTCTCTGCCTGCCAGCGTGCCAATGCGCGTCTGATGGGTTCAGCTTCTTCCGAAGAGCCTACGGCACTGTTGGTGCTCATGCAGCCTTGGGCGGATGAGTCCATGGTCTGGATATCAGCCGAACCGCGAAGGATGCGCTCGACGACCTGAAGAGAGGTGGGTTCGTCCAGGGCCTCGGTCACGAAGCCCATGTACCTTGTGATGTAGCGGTCGAATGCGCGAAGAAACAGAGCTTCCTTGTTGCCGAATGCAGCATAGATCCCAGGTCTGGCGACTTTCATCGCCTCTGAGAGGTCGGAAAAAGACGCGCCTTTGTAGCCCTTCTGCCAGAACACGGCCATGGCGGCGTCAAGCGCCTCCTCGGTATCAAACTCGCGGTGACGACCCATCTCAGTGCTCCCACCTGGCTTTTCATTGATTCAGTACCGGTCATTATAAATCGCTTGACGCCTTGCGCTTCGATGGATAACGTTCGGTACCGTAATGATCGGTACCGAAAATAAGACCAGATTGCCGGGGGCCCGATCAAGGCAATAACCAGGCAAGGGGCTGACCTGGAACATTCAGCCCAGAGAACACAAGGGAATAGACAAAATGACAAAAACTCTCGATGGCAAAGTCGCCGTCATCACGGGCGGTAGCTCCGGGATCGGACTCGGTATCGCCAAGCGCTTTGCGTCCGAGGGCGCTTCCGTCGTGATCGCGGGCCGCCGTCAAACTGAACTTGATGCGGCAGTCGCAAGCATTGGCGGCGAGGTCAGTGCCGTTCGGGTAGATATCTCGAAACTCGCCGATCTGGACGCGCTCTATGGGTTCGTCCGGAGTCGCTATGGCCGTGTGGACATCGTGGTTGCAAATGCAGGCAGCGGAACGTACGCACCACTCGGAGAAATTAGCGAAGAGCAGTTCGATCAGGCGTTCGGCATCAATGTGAAGGGCACGCTCTTCACTGTGCAAAAAGCGCTACCGCTCCTGTCGCCAGGATCGGCGGTGATCCTGACCGGCTCGGGGATGTCGATCAAGGGAATGGCCTCCCTCAGCGTCTACAGCGCGACAAAGGCCGCAATCCGCAATCTCGCCCGCAGCTGGATCCTGGACCTGAAGGGCAAGGGCATCCGGGTCAATGTGCTGAGCCCTGGACCGATCAGAACGCCCGCGCTTGTGGGGATGGTCCCTCCTGAACAAGAGCAGGCCTTTCTCGATAGCTTTGCCCCCAACATTCCGCTGGGCCGCGTCGGCGAGCCCGACGAAATCGCTAAGGCGGCGGTCTTCCTCGCATCGGATGCATCGAGTTTCGTCAATGGCGTGGAGCTGTTTGTCGACGGCGGCATGGCGCAGATCTGACGAGCGCCGAGGTCGGCGACCTCGCGCAGGCCCGTAGAGCCGCCTTATCGTTGTCCTCAAGATTCTGCGGGAGAAAAGTTGCTCGGCAAGTACTTTGCGTACTTGCTGCGCACTCGCGCAATGTCTTGGCCCACAACAGCAGCTGTGGTCGAGCTTCGTGCGAAATGCCTCGATTGCCGGGTCATGTCGCAACATCCGGGACGCAACGGTCGCATTGCCGACGGATGGGTAAGGATGTCGAACTGGCCGAGTCTCAATGCAGGACATCGACGACTGGCGGAGAGTGTGAGATTCGAACTCACGGACGCTTTCACGTCGGCAGTTTTCAAGACTGCTGGTTTAAACCACTCACCCAACTCTCCGGAACCGTCGATTTTAAGCTGACGGCGCAGCCTTACTCGTCATCGGGCAGGAACAGCGTCTGCAGGTCGCTCAGGAAGTCGAGTCCGCGCTCGGTGGGCCACACGCGGAACAGGTCGCGGGCGACGAGCCCCTTGCGCTCGGCCTCTTCCATGCCGCGCTGGATCGACGTCATCGCCAGGCCCGTGCGCTCGCTGAACTGGGGCAGCGTGAAGCCCTGCTTCAGCCGCAGTGCGTTGAGCATGAACTCGAAGGGCAGGTCGGCCAGCGCCACTTCGTCGCTCTGCGACACGGCCGCACCGGCGCGCGCGTTCTCCATGTACAGGCGCGGTTCGCGATAGCGCACCTGCCGCACGATGCGGTGCGCGAAGCTCAGCTTGCTGTGCGCGCCGGCGCCAATGCCGAGGTAGTCGCCGAACTGCCAGTAGTTGAGGTTGTGCGCGCACTGGTGCCCGTCGCGCGCATAGGCCGAGACCTCGTAGCGCGACATGCCGCTCGCGCCCGTGCGCTCGGTGATGCGGTCGAGCATGGCGTAAGCGATGTCGTCCTCGGGCAGCGTGGGCGGGAACTTGGCGAACCAGGTGTTGGGTTCGATGGTGAGGTGGTAGATCGAGATGTGCGGCGGCGCGAGGGCCAAGGCCTGGGTCAGGTCGGCGTCGAGGCCTTCCATGGTCTGGCCCGGCAGGGCGTACATCAGGTCGAGATTGAAGGTGTCGAAGGCGCTCGCGGCTTCTTCGACCGCGGCGATGGCCTGGGCGCGGTCGTGCACGCGGCCCAGTGCCGTCAGGTGCTCGTCGTTGAAGCTCTGCACACCCACCGACAGGCGCGTGACGCCGGCCGAGCGGTACGCACGGAAGCGGTTGCGCTCGAAGGTGCCGGGGTTGGCCTCGAGCGTGATCTCGCATTCGGGCGCGAGCTTGAGGCGCGCGCGCACGTCCCCGAGCAACCGGTCGATGGCTTGCGGCGAGAACAGGCTGGGCGTGCCGCCGCCGATAAAAATGGTGTGGACGGTGCGGCCCCAGATCAACGGCAGCGCGGCGTCGAGGTCGGCGATCAGCGCGTCGATGTAGGCGGCTTCGGGAAGGCCGTCGATGTCGGCCTCGCTCGTGGCGCGCCACTCGTGCGAGTTGAAGTCGCAATAGGGGCACTTGCGCAGGCACCACGGCAGGTGGATGTACAGCGACAGCGGCGGCAGCGCGGCGAGTTGCAGCGGGCCGGGGCGCATCCAGTGCAGCACGTCATTGGCCTGGAGGGCGCCGCCGGGTTGGGCGGGCTGGATCGGGAAGACGGTGGCCATAGGTCAGAACCAGCGCTCGCGCATCAGGGCGAGCATGGCCTGCGCGGCGCGGCCGCGGTGGCTGTGGGCGTTCTTCACGTCAGGCGGCAGCTGGGCGAAGGTCTTGCCGAAGGTCGGCAGGTACATGACGGGGTCGAAGCCGAAGCCGTTGTCGCCGATGGGCGCAAGCGCGATCTCGCCGACCACGCGGCCGACGGCAATGAGCGGCTCGGGGTCGTCGTGACGGCGCAGCGCGACCAGCGTGCTCACGAGCGCGGCGCGGCGGTTGACGACGCCGTCGAGCTGTTCGAGCAGCGCCTGCACGTTGTTGGCGTCGCCCTTGGCGTAGCCGAACTGCGTGGCGTAGTAAGCGGTGTCGACACCCGGCAGGCCGCCGAAGGCATCGACGCACAAGCCGGCGTCGTCGGCAATGGCCGGCAGGCCGGTGGCGGCGCTGGCGTGGCGCGCCTTGGTCAGCGCGTTCTCGACGAAGGTGCGGAAGGGTTCTTCAGCCTCGCCCACGCCCAGCGCCGACTGCGGCACCAGGGTGACGGACAGCTCGGCAAACAGCTGCTGGAGTTCGGCGAGCTTGCCCGCGTTGTTGGAAGCCAGAACCAGTTTCATGGAAAGTCAAAGATGGCTGTGGCGCCCGATGGAGGGCGGGCGCCAGTAGCTGATGGTTGTGGTCGTCAGTCGGTCAGTTCGAAAGCAGGGCTTGCTGCTGCAGGCTCACGAGTTCGCCGATGCCCTTCTCGGCCAGGCCGAGCAGGAGGTTCATTTCTTCGCGCGTGAAGGCCACGCCTTCGGCCGTGCCCTGCACTTCGACGAAGTGGCCGGCGCCGGTCATGACGACGTTCATGTCGGTGTCGCAGGCCGAGTCTTCGGTGTATTCGAGGTCGAGCAGCGGCGTGCCGTCGACGATGCCCACCGAGATGGCGGCCACGTGGCCCTTGATGGGCGAGGTCTTGATCGCGCCGGAGGCCAGCAGCTTGTCGACGGCGTCCTGTGCGGCCACGAAGGCGCCGGTGATGGCCGCGGTGCGCGTGCCGCCGTCGGCCTGCAGCACGTCGCAGTCGAGGTGGATGGTGCGTTCGCCGAGCACGGCGAGGTCGAACACGGCGCGCATCGAACGGCCGATGAGGCGCTGGATTTCCTGCGTGCGGCCGGTCTGCTTGCCCTTGGCGGCTTCGCGGCTGCTGCGGGTGTGGGTGGCGCGCGGCAGCATGCCGTATTCGGCCGTCACCCAGCCTTCGCCGCTGCCCTTCTTGTGCGGCGGCACTTTTTCTTCGACCGAGGCGGTGCACAGCACGCGGGTCTGGCCGAACTCGATGAGCACGGAGCCTTCGGCGTGGATGGTGAAGCCGCGGGTGATGCGCACGGGGCGCAGCTGGTCGGCGGCGCGGCCGCCGCTTCGTGTGAAAGCAGTCATTTTCAAAACCCAAAAAGGAAAAAAGTCAGCCGCTCTTCAGCGGCATGTTCGGGGAACACCGCGGAACCGGCTTTGCCGGGCCGCTGGTGTTGCCCCCTGGAAGGGGGTTGGCGTAGCGACACGAAGTGCGCGAAGACTGGGGGTCATCTAACTTTTGCGTGCAGCGGAGCGGCGGATGGCTTCGTTGATCTCGGCGATGGAGCGCTCGATGGCGTCTTCGTCGAGATCGTCGATCTCGCTGTCGGACGGCATGCCGGCCTGGATGGTCGAGGCGAACACGCCGTCGTCGATGGTTTCGGTGGACACGCCGCGGTCGTCGCCGGACGTTTCGGGCATTTCCCACTCGAGCGCGATGAGCGTCACGTTGTCGCTGTGGGCGCCGCCCTTGCGCAGCGCCATTTCGGCGAGGTCGGGCGCGGCGTCGGACACGGGCTTGCCCGACGACAGGGTGTGCACGATGACGGCGTCGTCGAGCACGCCCCAGACGCCGTCGGAGCACAGCATGAGGCGGTCGCCGCGCTGCAGCGGCAGCGGCGCCGACACGTCGAACAGCGGCGTGGTGGGCGAGCCGAGGCAGGTCAGCAGCAGATTGCGGTTGACCGGGGCGTCGGTGGCGCCGTGGGGCTTGGGGCGCTCGGCGTGCGAATGGTCGCGCGTGCGGGTCAGCAGGCGGCCGTCGCGCACGACGTACAGGCGCGAGTCGCCGCAATGCAGCCAGGTGGCAGTGGTGTTCTGCAGCACGGCCGCGACCACGGTGGTGCGGGGCGTGTCGAGCATCGCCTTGTGGCTCGCGTACCGCATGATCTGCTGGTGCGCCGCCATGGCCGATTCGGCCAGGAAGGCCTTCACGTCCTTCACGGTGGGACGGGCCTCGCGCTGGTACAGCGCCGCGATGGTCTGCAGCGCCAGCTGGGCCGCCACTTCGCCTTCAGGATGGCCGCCCATGCCGTCGGCGAGCACGAACAGACCCGATTCCCGCGTGTAGCAGTAGCCCATGCGGTCTTCGTTCTTGACGCGGCCGCCCTTGCGGCTGACCTGGAACACGGAGAACTTCATGTCGATCAGGCCGGACGGGTGGTGGGCGCGGCGGCGCGCGGAAGGCTCTTCTTGTCGAAGGAGCGGATGTTGTCGAGCGACAGGCGCACCTTTTCGCCGACCGTGAGCTTGGTGTAGCGGCGCTCGCCTTCGCGGCTGAGTTCTTTTTGGAGCGCAAACACCGACTGCGGGCGCGAGAGCGGGTCGAGCGACATGCACCACTCGACGACCTCGATGAGGTTGTCGGAGTACACGCCGCGCAGGCGCGAGAGCGACAGGCTCAGGCGGTCTTTCTCGATGCGACGCGGCGCATCGTTGGGCGGGTAACCCTGCATGCAGGCGTAGATACAGGCGCCGATGGCGTAGATGTCGGTCCAGGGGCCCATCGACGAATCGCGCCGGTACATCTCGGGCGCGGCAAAGCCGGGCGTGTACATGGGGCGGATGAAGATGCCCTCCTTGCTGAGCACTTCGCGCGCGGCACCGAAGTCGATCAGCACGGCGCGGTCGTCGTCGGTGACGAAGATGTTGGCGGGCTTGATGTCCAGGTGCAGCATCTTGTACTGGTGGACGATGCGCAGGCCGCGCAGGATTTCGTCGAACAGCGAACGGATGGTCGACTCGCGGAACACCTTTTGCCGCTTCAGGTCGCGCGCCGTGACCACGAAATCCTGCAGGGTCGCGCCCTCCAGGTAGTTCATGACCATGTAGACGGTTTCGTTCTCGCGGAAGAAATTGAGCACGCTGACCACCGACGCATGCGAGATTTGCGCGAGCGAGCGGCCTTCTTCGAAGAAGCTCTTGAGCCCCAGGCGGTACAGCGACAGTTTCTCGGGCGGCACCTGCGGCGCCAACTCGCCGGGACCCCGCGTAGCGAGCGACGAAGGCAGGTATTCCTTGACGGCCACCTGCTGGCCGTTCGGGTCGATGGCGAGGTAAACCACGCCGAAACCGCCCGCGGAAAGCCGGCGAACGACGCGATATCCGCCAATGACCGTATCGGGCAACAGGGGCGTAGGCTTGACCTTTGACATAATCCGGGAGTTTCGCCCGAAGGCGATGGTGCGGCAAGCGAACGCTGTACCGACGCCTCGGTGCTTGCAAGCAAAACCACAGTGAGGCGCAATGCCAGTTTACAGCATGACCGGCTATGCCAGCGGCCAGAACGGCCCCGCAGGCAGCCACTCCGAAGCCGATGCACGGCCCTCCGCCGCGGGCCGACTCGGGGTCGAAATCCGCTCGGTCAACAGCCGCTTTCTCGACCTCACCTTCAAGCTCCCCGAGGAGCTGCGCCAGCATGAGACCGCGCTGCGCGAGCTGCTCACGGCCAAGCTCAAACGCGGCAAGGTCGAGGTGCGCGCGGCGATCGAGAACACGTCCCAGGCGGGCGTGGTCGAGCCCTCCGTCAAGCTGCTTCAGCGGCTGAACGGCGTGCAGGACGGCATCCGTGCCTGGCTGCCCGGCGCCCGCGAGCTCAGCGTGGCCGACGTGCTGCGGCTGGCCGGCGGCGACGGCGCCACGCGCGGCGACTGGGGCCCCGACCTGCTCGACGTGGCAGGCAAGGCGCTCGAGGCCCTGATGTCGGCCCGCCAGCGCGAAGGCGCCCGGCTGGCCAAGATGCTCGAGGCCCACCTGGCCCAGCTGCGCACCCTGGTGCAGCAGGCCGGCCCGCTGGTGCCCCAGCTGGTCGAACAGCAACGCAACCGCTTCCTGGAGCGCTGGCAGGAGGCCATGGGCCTGACCGCCGGCACGGGCGGCACGCTGCCCGAAGCCGCCCAGGACCGGGCCCTGACCGAAGCCACCGCCTTCGCGATCCGCATCGACGTGGCGGAAGAGCTCACGCGGCTGAATTCGCACCTCGACGAGATCGAGCGGCTGCTCAAGAAGGGCGGCGACATCGGCAAGCGGCTGGATTTCCTGATCCAGGAGCTGCACCGCGAAGCCAATACCCTGGGCTCCAAATCGGCCGCCCTGGAACTCACGCGCATCGGCGTGGACATGAAGGTCCTCATCGAACAGATGCGCGAGCAGGTGCAGAACATCGAATGACGACGAGCCCCCCCATGGACTACCCCGGCAATATCTTCGTGGTCGCCGCGCCCAGCGGCGCCGGCAAATCGAGCCTGGTCAAAGCGCTCATGGAGCTCGACTCGGCCGTTCAACCCTCGGTGTCCCACACCACGCGCCCGCCGCGCGGGCAGGAAAAGCACGGCCGGGAGTACTTTTTCGCCTCCCCGACCGAGTTCGACGCCCTCATTGCGGCCGACGGCTTCGTGGAATGGGCTCATGTACACGGCCACCGCTACGGCACGTCGAAGAAGGCGGTCGAGGAGCGGGTGGCCCTGGGCACCGACGTGATCCTCGAAATCGACTTCCAGGGCGCGCTGCAAATCCGCAAGACCTTTGCCAACGCGGTCATGATCTTCATCCTCCCGCCCAGCTGGGAAGAGCTGCGCTCCCGCCTCGAGCGGCGCGGCGAAGACAGCGCGGCGGTGATCGAACTGCGCCTGAAGAACGCGGCCGAAGAGATGGCCCAGGCCGGAAAATTCGATTTCGTTATAATCAACGAGTTATTTGAGCGCGCACTTTTCGATCTCAAGGCGATCGTCCACGCGCAGAGGCTCCGGTATTCCGCACAGCGCAGAGCACGTGCCGATACGTTCGCCGCACTGAACATCCCTTGAAATCCCCGCTCACCGACCGAAAGAATTCATCATGGCACGCATCACCGTCGAAGATTGTCTGGTTCAGATTCCGAACCGCTTCCAGCTCGTTCTCGCCGCCACGTACCGTGCGCGCATGCTGAGCCAAGGCCACGCGCCCAAGATCGAGAGCAAGAACAAGCCCGCCGTCACCGCCCTGCGCGAAATCGCCGAAGGCAAGATCGGCATCGAAATGCTCAAGAAAGTGCCAGGCTGATCTGACGCAGCCCCGCAACGAAAAGGCACCGCATTGCGGTGCTTTTTTTACGTCTGGACGCGTCCATAGAGCGGTCACGCTAAAGTGATAGCCATGAGTGCGGTCGCCAAACCTACGTCCCCTACGCCGAAACCGAGTCCGGCGGCGTTGAACGCGGCCGCCGCGAGTTTTGCCGCGCTGACGGCCCGCCTCGACTACCTGAGCCCCGAAGACACCGAGCTGGTTCGCCGGGCCTACCGCTTCGCCGACGAGGCCCACCTCGGGCAGCTGCGCAACAGCGGCGAGCCGTACATCACCCATCCCATCGCCGTGGCGGCGCAGTGTGCCGAGTGGAAGCTCGACGCCCAGGCGCTCATGGCCGCGCTGCTGCACGACGCCATCGAAGACTGCGGCGTCACCAAGCCGGAGCTCATCGAACGCTTCGGCGCCCCGGTTGCCGAGCTGGTTGACGGGCTCACCAAGCTCGACAAGCTGCAGTTCAACACGCGCGAAGAAAACCAGGCCGAGTCCTTCCGCAAGATGTTGCTGGCCATGGCGCGCGATGTGCGCGTCATCCTGGTCAAGCTGGCCGACCGCACGCACAACATGCGCACGCTGGCCGATGCGCCGCGCGAAAAGTGGGCCCGCATCTCGCGTGAAACGCTGGAGATCTACGCCCCCATCGCGCACCGGCTGGGCCTGAACCAGACCTACCGCGAGCTGCAGGACCTGTCGTTCCGGCACCTCAAGCCCTGGCGCTATGCCACGCTGGCCAAGGCCGTCGCCAAGGCCCGCGGGCGACGACGCGACCTGATCCAGAAGGTGCAGAAAGAGGTCGAGGCGGCCTTCTCCGCCGCCAGCATGACGCTGCGCATCGCGGGTCGCGAGAAAACGCTCTACTCCATCTACCGCAAGATGGAAGAAAAGCACCTGAGCTTCGCGCAGGTCACCGACATCTACGGCTTCCGGCTCATCGTGCCGAACGTGATCGCCTGCTACACGGGCCTGGGCATCCTGCACCAGATGTACAAGCCGCTGCCCGGCAAGTTCAAGGACCACATCGCGATCGCCAAGCTCAACGGCTACCAGTCGCTGCACACCACGTTGGTGGGGCCGGCCGGCGTGAGCGTGGAGTTCCAGCTGCGCACCGAGGCCATGCACGTCGTGGCCGAGTCGGGCGTGGCCGCGCACTGGCTCTACAAGGCCGCCGAGCCCAACGCCGCGAGCAACGACCGGCTGGGCACCAAGTGGCTGCAGTCACTGCTCGACATCCAGGACGAGACGCGCGACGCCGCCGAGTTCTGGGACCACGTCAAGGTCGACCTGTTCCCCGACGCCGTCTACGTCTTCACGCCCAAGAGCCAGATCATGGCGCTGCCGCGCGGCGCCACCGTGGTCGACTTCGCGTACGCCATCCACAGCAACATCGGCGACCACACCTCGGCCGCGCGCATCAACGGCGACCAGGTCCCGCTGCGCACCGAGCTGAAGAACGGCGACGTGGTCGAAGTGATCACCGCCCCCGTGTCGACGCCCAACCCCGCGTGGCTGGGCTTCGTGCGCACCGGCCGGGCACGCTCCAAGATCCGCCACTATCTGAAGACCCTGGCGCATGCCGAGTCCGAGGGCCTGGGCGAGAAGCTGCTGGCCCAGGCGCTGCGCGCCGAAGGCCTCGGCAAGCTGCCCGAGGAAGACGAACAACACCAGGCGCTGTGGGAGAAGCTGCTGCGCTTCACCGGCAACCGCACCCGCGCCGAGCTGCTGACCGACATCGGTCTGGGCAAGCGCATCGCGAGCATCGTCGCCAAGCGGCTCATGGCGCTGATGGCCGAGATCGGCGAGCGCCCCGACGCCCTCCTCCTGAGCCGCGAGCGCTTCACCTCGCACGAGGCCGTGTCACAGGGCGCGGTGACGCTCGATGGCAGCGAGAACTCTTCCGTGCGCTTTGCGCAGTGCTGCCGCCCCATTCCCGGCGACCAGATCGTCGGCTACCTCGGACATGGCGAAGGGCTGGTGGTGCACACCGACGATTGCGGCGTCGGCCAGCGCCTGCGCAACAAGGACAGCGAACGCTTCTTCGCGGTCGAATGGGCCGACGAGCCCACGCGCGCCTTCGAGACCGGCGTGGTCATCACCGTGCGCAACGACAAGGGCGTGCTGGCCCGCGTGGCGGCCACCTTGGCCGATGCCGAAGCCGACATCACGCACGTGGAAATGGCCGACGAGACCCCGCAAGACTCGACCGACCTGCGCTTCGTGATCGCGGTGCGCGACCGTTCGCACCTCGATGCCGTGCTGCGCGCCGCGCGCCGGACCGCGTCGGTGCTGACTGCGGCGCGGACGATTCCGGCGCCCTGACCTTCTTCGTCAGTTCGCCGTGCGCGGCGCCGGGTAGCTCACCGACAGGATCTCCACCTCGTGCGCCCCGCCGGGCGTGATGAGCTTCACCACGTCGCCCTCGCGCGCCTTGAGCAGCGCACGTGCGATCGGGGAAATCCAGCTGACCTCCGACTTGGCGCTCTCGGCCTCGTCGATGCCGAGGATCGTGACGCTGCGCTCCTCGCCGGTCTCGTCGGCATAGCGGACCGTGGCACCGAAGAAGACCTGGTCGCGCCCGTGGTGCACCGACGGGTCGGTGATCTCCGCGATCTCGAGCCGCTTGCCGAGGAAGCGGATACGCCGGTCGATCTCGCGCAGGCGCTTCTTGCCGTAGAGGTAGTCGCCGTTCTCGGAGCGGTCGCCGTTCTTCGCGGCCCAGTGCACGGCCTCGACGACCTTGGGACGCTCTTCGTCCATCAGCTGCAGCAGCTCGTCGCGCAGGCGCGCGTAGCCCTCGGGCGTGATGTAGTTCTTGCTGCCGGCCGGCAGCGGGGGCATCGCGCCACCTGCGCCGTCATCGTCGTCGTCCGCATCGGCGTCCGACTCCTTGGTGAATGCCTTGTTCAATGCAGAGTCCTTCAAATCGGAAATACTGGGCGCCCTTGCCGCGCCGTACAAGCGGTTGAGTTTGCCGCAACCGAAATGTCCAAGAGACAGGAGCCCTTGTGATCGCCACCAGACACTTCTCACGCCGCTGCAGCACCTCGGCGAGGCTTCATTTTGGCGTTCTCGCGGCCCTTGCCGGCGTTCTGTTCGCCCTTCCCTTCAGCACGCACGCCAGAACGCAGACCTGCTTCGTCGCGAGCATCCACAGCGGCGACACCGTGACCGCCCGCTGCGGCGACGCGGCCAGTGCCAATGCGTGGCGTCTCGTGCGCCTGCAGGGCATCGAGGCGCCAAAGCCCGGGCAGCCCTTCGCAGACCAGGCCCGACAGAAGATGCACGACATGGTCCGCCTGAAGCCAGCGGATGTCGACTGCGACGATCCCACATCCCATGCTCGCGAACGCGTCTGCCGCGTGATGGTGACGCCGGACTCGGCACCCAACGGCCCGAGGACGCTCGACGCCAGCCTGGCATTGCTGACCGTCGGATTGGCGCGCTGGCAGCCCGCGCAGGCGCATCGCCTGTCGCCCCAGGAGCGCGGGCAGTATGAATTCGCGGAAGAAGAAGCGAGAGCCAAGCGGGCAGGCCTCTGGAAAGACGCGCGACCAATGCGCCCTTGATGCCGGCACGGCGCAATGACCGGCCAAAGAAAAAGGGTTAGCTCGATAAACGAGCTAACCCTTGAAGAGTGGTGCGGCTGGCAGGAATTGAACCCACGACCCCTTGGTTCGTAGCCAAGTACTCTATCCAACTGAGCTACAGCCGCACAGCTTTCGATTATAGCGTGTTTTTTCTCGCATCCAAACCTTTGTGATCGAAAGCTGAAAATGCGAACGAAAGCAGCCCGCAATGAGGCCTGTTGTGACGCATCTCGCCCACGCTGCGCCAAAGAGGCCCATCCGACCCGGTACACTCCGCCCCGCCCGGAATAGCCTGGGCCGCCGTAGGCAACACGGCGCCATACCATCCAAGGAATACTGAATGAACCGCATCGAACTGGTCGAGAAGATCGCCACCACCCACAACCTGAGCAAGGCCGAAGCCGCACGCGTGCTCGAAACGATCACCAGCAGCGTCGTCGCTGCCGTGAAGAAGGGCGACTCGGTCCAGCTGGTCGGCTTCGGTACTTTCAAGCAAGTCGCACGCGCCGCGCGCTCGGGTTTCAATCCCCAAGCCGGCACCAAGATCAAGATCGCCGCCACCAAGGTGCCGAAGTTCGTCGCTGGCGCTGCCTTCAAGGCCGCCATCGACCCCAAGGCCGCCAAGCGCAAGGCTGAAAAGGCCGCTGCTGCACCCGCTGCCAAGAAGGCCGCCGCTCCCAAGAAGGCAGTTGTCACGAAGGCTGCTGTTACGAAGGCAGCTGTCACCAAGGCAGTGGTTGCCAAGGCTCCCGCCAAGAAGGCCGTCGCCAAGAAGAAGTAAGACCGACGGTGCGACGACAGTTGCGCAGGCCTGGCCTGGCAGTTGTCCGTATCGACGTCAAAAAGCCGCCCTCGGGCGGCTTTTTTGTGGGCGGCTGCCGCGCAGCGAATGCGGGCAGCGAAACCCTCTGCGTGAGGGCCCCAAACGAAAATAGCCTGGAAGAGAAACCCTTCCAGGCTATTCGAGAGATGGTGCGGCTGGCAGGAATTGAACCCACGACCCCTTGGTTCGTAGCCAAGTACTCTATCCAACTGAGCTACAGCCGCGCAGCCTTGAATTCTACCCCGCAGAAAGCGCTCTTCTGGCGAGGCCTTCAAAAAAGCTTCGCGGCCTTGCGATGCGACAGCCTCAGGCCACTTGTTCGACGACCGCTTTGCGCCCCATCAACCTCGACGCCAGGCGCTTCACCAGCAGGTAGAACAGCGGCACGAAGAAGATGCCCAATGCCGTCGCCGCGAGCACACCGCCGAACACGCCGGTGCCGATCGCGGTCTGGCTGCCCGAGCCCGCACCGGTGGCAAGGGCCAGCGGAATCACGCCAGCCAGGAAGGCCAGCGACGTCATCAGGATAGGTCGCAACCGCAGCCGCGCACCTTCGGCAACTGCCTCAAGCAGCGGCACGCCACGACGCAGCGCGGCTTCCGCGAACTCGATGATCAGGATCGCGTTCTTGGCCGACAGGCCGATGGTCGCAAGCAGCCCCACCTGGAAGTAGATGTCGTTCGATAACCCGCGCAACGCCGCCGCGATCACCGCACCGAGCACGCCCAGCGGAATCACCAGCATCACAGAGACCGGCACCGACCAGCTCTCGTACAGCGCCGCCAGGCACAAGAACACCACGAGGATCGACAGCGCGAACAGCAGCGGTGCCTGTCCGCCCGACAGCCGCTCCTGGTACGACAGGCCACTCCAGGCCTGGCCCGTGCCGCTCTGCGTCTTCGCGAGGCTCTCGATGGCCGCCATGGCCGTGCCCGAGCTGACGCCCTGCGCGGCTGCGCCCTGAATCTGCACCGCGGGCACGCCGTTGTAGCGCTCCAGCTGCGACGCGCCCTGCGACCAGTGCGTGGTCGCAAAGGCCGAGAACGGCGTCATCGCGCCCGTGCTGCCGCGCACGAACCACTGGCTGATGTCGTCCGGTGCCGAGCGGTACGGTGCATCGGCCTGCACGTACACGCGCTTCACGCGGCCGCGATCGATGAAGTCGTTCACGTAGCTGCCACCCCAGGCAATGCCCAACGTGGTGTTCACGTCGTCCAGCGACAGCCGCAGCGCCGAGGCCTTCAGCTGGTCGATGTCGACCTGCAGCTGCGGCGTACCGGCCACGCTGTTGGCGCGCACCGACTGCAGGCGCTTGTCCTTGTTGGCCTCGCGCACCAGTGTTTCGCGCGCCTGCAACAGCCGCTCGGCGCCCATGGCCGAGGTGTCCTGCAGCCAGAACTCGAAGCCGTTCGATTCGCCAAGACCCTCGATGGGCGGCGGCACCATGCCGAAGACCTCGGCGTCGCGCTGCTGCCTGGCCAGCGCCTTGCCGGCGCGCTCGACGATGGCGTGCGCGCGCTTGTCCGCACTGGCGCGCTCGGACCAGTCCTTCAGCGAGACAAACGCCATGCCCATGTTCTGCCCCGAACCGCTGTAGCTCCAGCCAGTGAGCGTGAAGATGGTGTCGGTCGTGTCCTTCTCGGTTTCGAGAAAGTGCTTTTCGATGGCGCGGTTCACTTCGTCGGTGCGGCCCGCGGTGGCGCCGGCCGGCAGCGTCGCAATCACCATCACGCTGCCCTGATCCTCTTCCGGCAGGAAGCCGCCGGGCAGGCTCAGGTACAGCAGGCCCATGCCGGCCACGATGGCGACGTACACCGCCGTGAAGCGCAGCGGCTTGCGCAGGATGCGGCCCAGCACGCTCACGTAGCGGCCCTGCGCGGCATCGAAGCGACGGTTGAAGGCCCCCAGGAAGCCACGCGTGCGCGGCGGCACGCCGGGCTTCAGGAAGCGCGCGCACAGTGCCGGAATGAGCACGATGGCCACCACCACCGACAGCGCCATCGACGCGATGATCGTCACCGAGAACTGCCGGTAGATCACGCCCACCGAGCCGCCGAAGAAGGCCATGGGCAGGAACACCGCCGACACCACCACCGCGATGCCGACCAGCGCACCGGTGATCTCCTTCATCGACTTGATGGTGGCGGCCTTCGCATCGAGCCCTTCTTCGTGCATCACGCGCTCGACGTTCTCCACCACCACGATGGCGTCGTCCACCAGCAGGCCGATGGCCAGCACCATGCCGAACAGCGTGAGCACGTTGATCGAATAGCCGAAGGCCGCGAGCACGCCGAAGGTGCCCAGCAGCACCACTGGCACGGTGATCGCGGGGATCACCGTGGCGCGCCAGTTCTGCAGGAACAGGAACATCACGACCACCACCAGCGCGATGGCCTCCAGCAGCGTCCGGATGACCGACTGGATCGAGATCTTGACGAAGCGCGTCGTGTCTTCCGCGTAGGCCACGCGCAGGCCGGCGGGCAGCGAGCGCTCGAGTTCGGCAATGCGCGCCTTCACCGCACTGGCAGTGGTCAGCGCGTTGGCGCCGGGTGCCAGCATCACAGCCGAGCCCGCGGCCGGGTGGCCGTTCAGGCGCGTGGTCTCGGCATACGACTCGCTGCCGATTTCCACCCGCGCCACGTCGCCCAGCCGCACCACGGCGCCATCAGCCTGCGTCTTGAGCACGATGCCCTTGAACTGGTCAGGCGTCTGCAGCCGCGAGAGCGCGGTGACGGTGGCGTTCAGGTGCTGCGTCGGCGCCGAAGGGCGCGCGCCGATCTCGCCCACCGACACCTGCGTGTTCTGCGCGGCAATGGCGGCCGTCACGTCGGACGGCATCAGCTGGTAGCTGGCCAGCCGGTGCGGGTCGAGCCAGATGCGCATGGCATACGCGGCGCCGAAGGCCTGCACCGAGCCCACGCCGTCGACGCGGCTGATCGGGTCGCGCAGGTTGCTGGCCATCCAGTCGGCGATGTCGGTGTCGGTGCGCTGGCCGGTCTCGTCGTAGAGCGCCACGATCAGCAGGAAATTGTTCTGCGACTTGGCGACGGTCACGCCCTGCTGCTGCACCGCCTGCGGCAGCCGGCTGGTGGCCTGGCTGACCTTGTTCTGCACCTGCACCTGCGCGGTGTCGGGGTCGATGCCCTGGCGGAAGGTGACGTTGATCTCGGCCCAGCCCGCCGAGCTGCTCGTCGACTTGAAATACATCAGGCCGTCGATGCCCTTGAGCTGCTGCTCGAGCACCTGCGTCACGCTGTTCTCCACCGCCTGCGCCGAGGCGCCGGGGTAGTTGGCGGACACGACCACGGTGGGCGGTGCGATGTCCGGGTACTGCGACACCGGCAGCGTGCGAATGGCCACGCCGCCGGCCAGCATGATGAGGATGGCGATGACCCAGGCGAAGACGGGCCGCTGGATGAAGAAATTGGCGATCACGGGAGGTTCTTGTCGTTTCTTAGTCGGCGGGCGACGCGCCCGCCGTGGACACCGGCACCGGCTTCACTTTTTCGCCGGGGCGCGCGCGCTGCAGGCCGTCGACCACGAGGCGGTCGCCCTCGCGCAGGCCTTGAGTCACGACCCAGTGCTCGCCCTCGCTGCTGCGCACTTCGAGCGCGCGCAGCTCGACCTTGTTGTCGGCCCCCACCACCAGCGCGGTCGGTTCGCCCTTCTCGTTGCGGGCCACGCCGCGCTGCGGCGCCAGGACGGCCTGACGCTCCACGCCGGACTCGACCTGCGCACGCACGTACATGCCGGGCAGCAGCAGCCCTTGCGGGTTCGGAAACTCCGCGCGCAGCGTGACCGAACCGGTGGCCGCATCGACGCTCACTTCGGAGAACTTCAGCGTGCCGGCATGCGGGTAAGGCAGGCCGTCCTCCATGCGCAGGCTGACCTTCGTGCTGGCTGGCGCCATGTCGCCCGAGATGAAGCGGCGCTTGAGCTTCGTCAGTTCCAGGCTCGACTGCACCACGTCGACGTAGATCGGGTCGAGCCGCTGGATCGTGGCCAGCGCCATCGCCTGGCCCGGTGCCACGAGCGCGCCTTCGGTCACGCCGGAGCGGCCGATGCGTCCCGCGATGGGCGCGGTGATGCGCGTGAAATCGAGGTTGATGCGCGCCGCCTTCACGGCCGCCTGCGCGGCCTTCACGCCGGCTTGTGCCTGCACCAGCGCGGCCTGCGCTTCTTCGTGCTCCTGCCTGCTCACCGCATTGGCCTTGACCAGTTCGCCGAAGCGATCGGCCTTGCCGCGCAGGCTGGCGATGGTGGCCTGCGACGTGGCCAGCGCGGCTTGCGCCTGCTCATGTGCGGCCTCGAACGGGCCGGGCTCGATCTCGTACAGCACCTGGCCGGCGTGGACCATGCCGCCCTCTTCGAACAGCCGCTTGCGCACGATGCCGTTGACCTGCGGCCGCACCTCGGAGACGCGGTAAGCGGCCGTGCGGCCCGAGAGCTCGGTGTGCACGGCCACATCACTGGCGTGCAGGGCGACCACGCCGACTTCGGGCGGCGCGTCATCGGTGGTGGGGGCCTGCTTGGCGCCGCATGCAGCGAGCGCGAGCAGGGACATCGGAAGCAGAAGCTTGAAAAGCGGGGTCATGGCCATCGGGAATCGCGGTGCGGTACGACGCGCACGGGGGATCGCCCGGCTGGTTACATTTGCACCCAAATGGTGCATTCTGCCTTCGATGTTGCGTTGCAACCTGAAGGAATCCTGTGCTCGCCGTAGGTGAAATCGGCGGCGGCCGTGGGCCGCGCTCGCGCGCCCCTGGCAGCAAAGAAAAAGGCCGCGCAGTGCGGCCTTCATCGGAGTGTCTATAGAGGGGGAATGTGGTGGTAGGCCGTGAGTGGCTTGAACACTCGACCAACGGATTATGAGTCCGCTGCTCTAACCAACTGAGCTAACGGCCCACGCGGGCCCGATTCTATGCGCCGCGCGCGGCCACCTACTTGCGGTAGCTCAGCGCGTTGCTCACCAGCCGCGACGTGATGTCGACGATCTGGATCATGCGGTCGTACGGCATGCGGGTCGGGCCGATCACGCCCAGCGTGCCGACCACCTGGCCGTCGACCTCGTAATTGGCGCTGACGATCGACAGCTCTTCGAAGGGCACGACCTGGCTTTCACCGCCGATGAAGATGCGCACGCCCTCGGCCTTGCTCGACACGTCGAGCAGCCGCATCAGCTGCGCCTTCTCTTCAAAAAGATCGAAGGCGCGCCGCAGCTGCCCCATGTCGCTGGAAAAATCGGTCACCGACAGCAGGTTGCGCTCGCCGGAAATCACGACATCGTCGGCCTTGGCATCGGTGAGCACTTCGGAGCTGACCTGCACCGCCGCCTGCATCAGCGCGGCAATTTCGCCGCGCAGCTTCTCGACCTCGGATTGCAGCCGGTCGCGCACCTGCTCGATCGTCAGGCCTGCGAAGTGCGCGTTGATGTAGTTCGAGGCCTCGACCAGTTGCGACTGCGAGTAGTCGGACTCGGGGAAGATCACGCGGTTTTGCACGTCGCCGTCGGGCGACACGATGATCACCAGCAGCCGCCGCTCCGACAGGCGCAAAAATTCGATCTGCTTGAACACCGAGGCGCGCCGCGGCGCCATCACGACGCCGACGAACTGCGACAGGTTCGACAGCAGGTGGGCGGCGTTGGCGATCACCTTCTGCGGCTGGTCGGCCGCCAGGCTCGGCGTGCTCATCTGCTCGCGCTGCGCGGTCAGCATGGTGTCGACGAAGAGTCGGTAGCCGCGCGTGGTCGGCACGCGTCCGGCCGAGGTGTGGGGGCTTGCAATGAGCCCCAGCGCCTCGAGGTCGGACATGACGTTGCGGATGGTCGCGGGCGAGAGATCCAGCCCCGCCGAACGCGAGAGCGTGCGTGATCCGACGGGTTGCCCATCGGCGATGTAACGCTCGACCAGCGTCTTCAACAGCAACTTGGCACGGTCGTCCAGCATTGCAAGATTTTAGTGTTGTAATTTGTTAGCTATGACCTCTCGCTTTCGTCACGTCGCCCTGATCGGCAAATACCAGGCTTCCGGCGCCCGGGCGCAAGCCGATGCGCGCGACGGCGTGATGGAGGGCATTGGCGCCTTCCTCGAATCGCAGGGTTGCACGGTGTTCGTGGAGCGTTCGTCCTGCGAGGACACCGACGCGCCGCCGCACCCGCGCTACCAGGCGCTGTCAGTCGAAGAAATCGGCCAGCGCTGCGACCTCGGCCTCGTGGTCGGCGGTGACGGCACCATGCTCGGCATCGGCCGGCAGCTCGCGTGCTACGGCATCCCGCTGATCGGCATCAACCGCGGCCGGCTCGGCTTCATCACCGACATCCCGCTGGACAACTACCAGGCCACGCTGATCCCGATGCTGGCCGGCGAATACGAAGAAGACCACCGCAGCCTGATGCACGCGCAGGTGATCCGCGACGAGGCCGTGGTGTTCGACGCGCTCGCGATGAACGACGTGGTGGTCAACCGCGGCGCCACCTCGGGCATGGTCGAGATGCGCGTGTCGGTGGGCCGCCATTTCGTGGCCAACCAGCGCGCCGACGGGCTGATCATCGCGTCGCCCACGGGCTCGACGGCCTATGCGCTGTCGGCCGGCGGGCCGCTGCTGCATCCGGCGGTGCCGGGCTGGGTGATGGTGCCGATCGCGCCGCACACGCTGTCGAACCGCCCCGTGCTGCTGCCCGACGCCGACGAAATCGTGATCGAGCTGGTGAGCGGTCGCGACGCCAGCGCCAATTTCGACATGCAGTCGCTCGCCTCGCTCGCCATCGGCGACCGCGTGGTGGTGCGCCGCTCCGACTTCCGGGTGCGCTTTCTTCATCCGCGCGGCTGGAGCTACTTCGACACGCTGCGGAAAAAACTCCATTGGAACGAAGGGGGCTCCTGAATGAAGGACCATGCCCCCCGCTTGAGGACGAACTGAGATGGCTTTGCGACGCATCGCACTGCGCGACTTCGTGATCGTGCGGTCCCTTGAACTCGATCTGTCGGCCGGCTTCACGGTGCTGACCGGGGAAACCGGCGCCGGCAAGTCCATTCTGATCGACGCGCTGCAACTGGCGCTGGGCAACCGCGCCGACGCCGGCGCCGTGCGCGAAGGCGCCGAGCGGCTCGACGTGAGCGCCGAGTTCGACGCCGACCCGGCCCTGGCCGGCTGGCTCGACGAAGGCGGCTTCGAGGTCGGCGACGGCCTGCTGCTGCGCCGCACGGTCGACCTGCAGGGACGCAGCCGCGGCTGGATCAACGGCAGCCCCGCGACCGCCACGCAACTGCGCGAGCTGGGAGACCGCCTGCTCGACATCCACGGCCAGCACGCCTGGCAGAGCCTGACCCGCCCCGAGGCCGTGCGCGGCCTGCTCGACGCCTACGCAGGCGCGCGCACCGACGCGCTCGACGCCGCCTGGCACAGCTGGCGGCAGGCGCTCTCGGCGCTCGAGCACGCACGCTCGGCGCAAGACTCGCTGCAGCGCGAGCGCGAGCGACTGCAATGGCAGATTTCCGAAGTCGCGAAGCTCGCACCGGGCGCTGACGAGTGGGAAGAGCTTTCGGCGCACCACTCGCGCATCTCGAACGCGCAGGCGCTCATCGACGCGGCCCAGGGCGCAAGCCAGGCACTCGAAGACGACGACAACGGCGCCCTCGCCGCTCTTACGCGCGCCGCGACGCTGCTGCAGAACTGCGAACACATCGAGCCCGAATTTCGCACGCTCGGCGAGGTGCTGGCCTCCTGCGTGGCACAGGCCTCGGACGCGGCCCATTCGCTGCACGGCTACCTGCGCGACACCGACACCGATCCGAAGACCCTCGCCGAACTCGACGAGCGCATGGGCCTGTGGATGTCGCTTGCACGCCGCTACAAACGCACGCCCTCCGAACTACCCGTGCTGCTGGCGGGCTGGCAGGCGGAGTTGCAGGCGCTCGACGCGCAAAGCGACCTCGAAGGTCTGGAGCGCGCCGAGCAGAGCACGCAGCAGGCCTACATGAAGGAAGCCAAGGCCCTCGGCAAGATCCGCAAGCAGGCCGCGCCAC